>QWPJ01000002.1 GCA_003671195.1 Planctomycetota bacterium | reverse complement strand
TCGAGCGAGCTTGGCTTACGACCTGCTGCTCGCCGCAACCAGCAGGGAAATCACTCGCAAAACACGTGTACATACTCGGGGACTGTCCCCAACTAACACGCAAAAAACTCGGGGACTGTCCCCGGGTTTTTTAAGAATTGCCCTCCAGATCGGGCAAAGCTACGAATCGCTCCGAGGTCATTTGCGCTTTGCCGACGTATCCTGAGGCTAGACGAACGGGCCAGCGGTTCCACGATCGGAAAGGCGCTAAAGTTTTCTTTGTCCATCGCGCGTCTTTATCTAGCAAAGGTCCGACTCCATTCAGATCGTCGCTGCATCGCTCATTTGATGGTGGGAATTTGCTATGAGATTGAGCGGGATAGAGTACTAAAGACGATCCTAAAGTCAAGCAAAAGCCACATGCGATAGATTGGTGGATGAAGCGAGATCCCCGTCAGTAAGTTGGATCGCTAAGAGTGTTGCTCGCCAAGGCGCAAAGCTCGCCGAGGATCAGGGCAGGGGGGGCTTGTTATCGATCGACCTATGGTTCCTTTTTCGAGGGGGTGCCCTCGTTTTTCATCGGCATCGCTGCGCCGATCTGCATGCGCCATGCGATCAGACGATCATGGAGTTCCTTGGCTTTTTCTTGGTGGGTTTGGGCCAAGTTCTTTGACTCGCCGATGTCTTGGTCGAGGTTGTAAAGTTCCAACTTGCCGTCTTCGAGGAACTCCATGAGCTTCCACTCCGCGGCGCAGATGGTGCTCACCGGTGTGGTGCGCCAGGTGTCGACACCGGCTCCTAGATACCCAGGGAAATGCTGGAAGATCGCTTCACGCTCAAAACCAACCTTTTGTTGCATCAGGGGCACTAGGCTTTGACCATCGAGCACTTGAGTCGGCTCGGGCGCTTGGCCGATCTCCAGCAGGCTCGCATAAAGATCGACATGGATGGTCGGTACGTTGCAGCTCGTGCCTGCTTGGATGTTCTTTGGCCATCGTACGATCAGTGGAACGCGCGTGCCACCCTCGTAGAGACTCCCTTTGCCGCTGCGAAGCGGCGCATTGTCGGTAACACCGCCGGACTTTTTAATTCCCTCACGAACAAAGCCACCCACGCCACCATTATCCGAGGCAAAGATCACGACGGTGTTGTCGGTGAGTTTGAGCGCATCGAGGGTTTTTAGGATTCGACCGACACTTTCGTCGACCGAAGCGATCATAGCAGCATAGGTCGGATTGTCGTGTCCTTCGCCATCCGGATTGGTTTGAACGACTTTCTTTTCAAAGTGAGCGATCAGATCCACTTTGGCTTCGTGGGGGCCATGGACGCCAAAGTGCGGTAGGTACAAGAAAAAGGGGGCCTCGTGGTTTCGTTGGATGAATTCGATAGCTCGATCGGTCAGGAAGTCGGCTAGGTATTGACCTTTTGTATAATCGACTTTCGGGTCGGTTTCAAAGTCGAAATGCTTTCCGGCGCTGACGATGGCTTGGTCAAAACCCCGTTGGCTAGGATGATACTTTCCCGTATCGCCGACATGCCATTTGCCGAACATGGCGGTGGCATATCCTGCTTTTTTCAATTGCAAGGCGATCGTGTCTCGATCCAGGGGCAGTTTCGTGATGTTTTCGACCGGACGCAAAGGGCGGTTGGACCAATCGAACCGGTCGATCCCGCCGACGGTGTAGATGCCGGTTCGGGCAGGGTGCTGTCCACCAAGGATCGCTGCGCGCGTCGGAGTGCAATTCTGGCAATGGTGGTGGTTCAAGAATCGGATTCCTTGCTCTGCAAGCCTATCGATGCTCGGGGTTTCATAGTATCGGCTGCCGTAACAAGCCAAATCGGTATACCCAAGATCATCGGCCATGATAAAGACGATGTTTGGAGGCGCGGCTCTGAGCACCGCAGCACTGAGTATCAGCGAAAAGAACGATGTGCAAGCAGCGAGCAGCAACCGATTGGAGTTGAACATAGAACAGGGGCCTAGTTAGGAATGCGTTGACGGAAGGAATTCCACGGGGTGAGCACGGATTGCGAAACAAGAAACTCGGCAACCAGCAAGTAACTCCCCCGGGGCAATGCGAGGATCTCAAACGGAGGTGGCCTAGGTCGCCACGGTCAGCGATTTACGGATCGCTTCGAAGACTTCTATCTCGGACTCGGTCCCGTCGATCGATCGAAGTTTGCCCTGCGACCCGTAATACTGAACCAGCGGTTTGGTCTGCTCGTGAAAGACCCGCAAGCGTTCACGGATCGTCGAATCGTTGTCGTCTGCCCTGCCGTCGATCTTCGCTCGCTTGAGCAACCGCGTGATGAGCACTTCGTCGGGAACCCTCAGTTCCAAGACCACATCCAACGGCCTCTTGAGTTCCGTCAGCAGATCGTCGAGCATCTGCGCCTGAACCATCGTCCTTGGGAACCCATCGAACAAAGCTCCCTTGGCGCAATCCGGACTCTTGATCTTCTGCGAAACAATCCGCATGACCAAATGGTCCGGTGCCAATTTGCCCGCATTGATGTACGAGGCGACATACCTGGACAACGCGGTGTCTTGCTCCATCACGGCACGAAGCATCTCGCCAGTTGAAAGATGCGGGATGTCGAACAGTTCGACCAAGCGACGGCACTGGGTCCCTTTACCTGCACCAGGAGGACCGATGAAAACGATTAGCATCGATGTCGGCCCCCCTTCGGTCTAGTATCCCTATGATCAGCCCTAGGAGTGCCGGATTACGATTCCAACAAACCCTTGTAGTTCCGCATCAAAAGATGGCTATCGATCTTTTGGATCAAATCGAACGCCACACTCACGGCGATCAACAATCCAGTGCCACCGTAGAACGATGCGACGGTAAACGACACACCGAATTGCGAGGTGATGATCGTCGGGACAATCGCGATGATTGCAAGAAAGGCAGCCCCCACATAAGTGATTCTCAGCATGACCTTCTCAAGGTAATCTTCGGTTCGCTTGCCAGGCCTGTAGCCTGGGATGAACGCACCAGAGTCCTTAAGGTTCTGCGACATTTCCTTCGGATTGAACATGATCGATGTCCAGAAGAAACAGAAGAAGAAAATCAGCAGCACGTACAGAACATTGTAGGTAAAGGACGAACCGGAGTTGAACATCGAAGAAGCTTGCTGTGCAAAACTAGCAAGCGTCTGCCAAATCCCTTCCCCGGAAGCAAAGGAGGTAGCCAAAAGGCCAAACACCATCCCGGGGATCATTAGAAAACTGCTCGCAAAGATAATCGGCATAACGCCCGATTGGTTGATCTTGAGCGGGAGATACTGCTTGGTACCGCCTGACATCCGTCGGCCTCGCACATGCTTGGCGCTCTGCATCTCGATCCTTCGTTGCGCCATGGTGATGAAAACAACACCAAAGACCACCGCGATGAATAACGCCGCCAAGACCACCAAGACGTCAGGGCCAATCGATGTTCCTGAATTGCCTGTGAGTTCACTCGAAACATTCTGGCGCAGATCCCAAAGAGCCCTTGGCATTTGTGCCAAAATACCTGCCATGATCAGCAACGAAATGCCGTTGCCAATCCCGTACTCGTCGATTTGCTCACCGAGCCACATTAGGAACATCGAACCAGCGGTCATGATCGCCACGGAGGTGATCTGCCAGCCGAGCGACAAACTACTCGAGTTGGTTCCGAAGAACTGGGAAGATGCAGGCGAGTCTTGAGGCCCGACAGTGAAACTGAGGTAAACCCAACTCTGCAAAACACAGATAATCACCGTTAGGTAACGGGTGTACTCGTTGATCTTCTTGCGGCCGGCGCCACCCTCTTTGCGTAGATCTTCAATAGGCTTCCACACCGTACCGAGCAGTTGGAAAATGATCGAGGCGGAGATGTATGGAGCGAGTCCAAGGCCGAAAATCGTAAGACTTCTAAGGTCGGTCGCAGAAAAGACTGCAACCTTTTCCATGAAGCTCTTAAGTTCGCTGGTACTGCCGGCCAAATCCGACTTGAGCACCGGCAATCGAACGTGATACCCGATGCGATAGACAGCCAAAAGGAACAGCGTCAAAAGAATCTTCTGACGCAGTTCGGGGATGGAAAACACGACCCGTAGCTTCTCAAACATGTTTTCAATGTTCCTGGATCGACAAAGATGAACCGAATAGGACCGCCAAACTATACCAAAAACAAAGGCTGACGGCACCTAAGCGACGTCAGCCGATGGACTTATTCAGGTAGGACATTTTGCCCAAGACAAGCGATTAGCTCTTGTCCTTGGAATCCGCTACCCGTTGCTTAGGTGTTCTCTTGGCAGCGACGACCTTGACCGTCCCGCCTGCAGCTTCAACCTTGGCCTTGGCCGACTGGCTAATTCGGGTGACGACCAAGTTCAACTTCTTGGTCACCTCGCCGTCGCCGAGAATCTTCAGTTCGTCGAAGCGAACCTTAACCAAGCCACGGTGACGAATGTCAGCCGGGGTGATTTCGGAACCTTCTTCGAAGGCTCCGTTGATCGCGCCGACATTGACCCCCACGACATCCGTTGCGAATCGGTTGTTGAAACCTCGCTTGGGAGTTCGCATGTAAATCGGAGTGTCGCTACCGCTGAACATCGGGTGACGGCTGTAACCGCTACGAGACTTGTGTCCGTCGCGTCCGCGTCCGGATGTCTTACCGGTCTTACTACCTACCCCGCGGCCGATTCGTTTTCGGGCTCGATTGGTTTCGATCCCTTCGTTGACTTCTTCTAAGTTCATGACAGATTCACTCCTCTGAGGCGTTCGACGTCTTCGCGTGTACGCAGTTTCGATAAAGCGTCAAATGTCGCCTTGATCAACACGGTTGGATTGTTGGAGCGGAAACTCTTGGTGAGGATGTCTTGAATCCCCAGTGCTTCGCAAACCGAGCGGACGGCTTGGCCTGCAATGATCCCAGTACCTGGACTCGCAGGCATCAGCAATACGTGGGCGGCCCCGTAGTGACCACTGACTTCGTGGGGAATCGTTCCGTTGATAATTGGGACTTGGAGCATCGCACGTCCAGCAGCTTTTTGAGCCTTGGCAACGCTCGGGGGAACTTCGTTGGCTTTTCCGTAACCGTATCCGACCTTGCCGCGACCATCCCCGACAACAACCAGGGCTGCGAAGCTGAAGCGTCGGCCACCTTTGACCACCGCCGCACATCGCTTGATCTTCAACACGCGGTCGATCTGGGAATCGCCTTGCATGGACTCGTTTGACATAAATTACTCGCTAACTCTCTATTTGTTTCCCTGGAATTAGAATTCCAATCCCGCTTCACGTGCCGCGTCGGCAAACGCCGCCACCCTGCCATGGTACTTGTAGGAACCACGGTCGAACGAAACCGACTTGATCCCGATCGCCGATGCGCGCTCTGCCAGAATCTTACCAAGCTTGGCCGCCGCATCGCGGTTGCCACCGTACCCAACCTGGGCACGCAAGGCTTTCTCGGCTGACGAAACCGAGCACAATGTTTTGCCCGTGACGTCGTCGATCACCTGACAACCGAAATTTTGCAAGGATCGATATACGCACAACCTTGGCCGCTCGGTGGTACCCCGTACCTTCTTGCGAACTCGATAGGCCCGGCGTTCCCTTTGTCCGTCGACTACTTTGCGAATGTCCACTTTTCAACCTCGTATCAATTGGTTCGTTTGCTTAGGCGACTAGGTCGCACTCTTGCCTTGCTTGATCTTTACCACTTCGCCCACATAACGAACGCCCTTGCCCTTGTAAGGCTCAGGTTTCCTCAGCGATCGGACATAAGCGGCAAATTGTCCAACGGATTGCTTGTCGCAACCCGACACGTTGACGTGCGTGTTGTCCGGACAAACCACCGTCAAGCCGTCGGGTATGGGAAGCTTCAATTCGTTGGCAAATCCGACGCGGAGCGTCAGTACCTTCTCCTTGACCGAGGCTTGGTAACCAACGCCCTGGATTTCAAGCTTCTTTTCATAACCGGTCTTGACGCCCAAGACCATGTTGTTGATCAGAGCGCGGGTCAGCCCGTGCAGAGCCCGTGCTAGTCCCAGGTCTGAGTCGCGACTGACGTTGACCGTCTTGCCGTCGTCAGTCACCTCGACCTTGACCTCGTCTCTGTGCGTAAACGAAAGCTTGCCCTTGGGCCCTTCCACGTTGACCGTGTTGCCTTCGAGACTCACCTTCACACCGGCCGGGATTTCTACCGGCTTGCGACCAATTCGGGACATCTAAAGTACTCCTGGAATGTTTGCTTGGATCCCAAGCAGTCTTCCGCAAATGGATTGTGAAAAATTAGCAAACTTCAGCGAGGACTTCACCGCCGAGTTTGTGCTGTCGCGCTTCGCGATCGCTGTAAACCCCTTTGGAGGTACTGACGATCGATATCCCGAGTCCATTGAGAATGGGCTTCAAATCGGTGCACTTGGCATACACCCGACGGCCAGGCTTGCTCACACGCTTGACGGTTTGAATCACCTTCTCACCGTTGGGACCGTACTTGAGTTCAATCCTCAGGTTCTTACCCGGAGTCGCTTCGATCTCCGAGTAATCCCAAATGTAACCCTCTCGCTTCAGTACGTCCGCGACGCTTTTTCGAAGACTCGACATCGGTACATCCACAAAGGTGCGCTCAATGCGAATCGCGTTGCGGATTCTTGTCAGCATGTCTGAAATCGGATCATTGATCATCTTGTTCTACCCCGCCCCTACCAGCTTGATTTACGTACACCAGGGATCAGACCTTTGTCAGCCAAATTGCGGAAGCAAATTCGGCAGATGCCAAACTTGCGATACACGGCCCTGGGGCGCCCGCATAATTTGCAACGATTCTCTCGCCGCGTCGAAAACTTAGGCTCGCGATTCGCCTTTGCGATTTTGCTTTTGCTTGCCACCGGTTCGGTCTTCCAATCAAAACAAAGTTATGAACTAACAAAAACCCAATTGTTCTAAGCAGTCTTTTTCTTCGGTGCTCGGAAAGGCATCCCGAACATCTCAAGCAGCCGACGGCCGTCATCGTTCGAACGGGCTGTCGTCACGATGGTGATGTTCATTCCCTGTGCCTTGGCATACTTGTCGTTGCTCAGCTCAGGGAAAACCAACCACTCGTTCAAACCCATCGAATAATTACCTTGGCCATCGAAAGCCGTGCGGCTGACCCCACGGAAGTCACGCACCCGAGGAAGCACGATGCTGATGATCCGATCGAGGAACTCGTACATCCTGTCGCCACGCAAGGTGACCTTGCATCCGATAGGAACCCCCTCGCGGAGCTTGAATCCGGCGATCGAATTGCGGGCTAGAGTCAATACAGGCTTTTGGCCCGTAATCTCTCCCATCGCATCGGCGGCCAACTCCAAAATCTTCTTGTCTTGCATCGCTTCGCCGACACCCATATTCACCGAGATCTTCTCGATCCTAGGAATGGCAAAGACATTCTTGATGCCCAGCTCCTCGCCTAGTTGCTTTTGGATGTTGTCGTAGTAGTGTTGTTGTAATCGAGGCGCCATCGCGTCTGATCCTCTAAACCTTCTTCAAACCAATGAATCCGAAATTACTTCTTGACTTTCGTCTGCTTCGCAGGTGACACCACCCCGAGGCTTACACCCGATTTCTTGCAATAACGCTCCTTCGATCCATCGCTGGCAATCCGAACTCCCATTCGAGTCGGCTTGCTCGTCTTCGGACATACAAGCATCACCTTGCAAGCTCGCAGAGCAACTTCCTTCGACAAACGTCCACCCTGAGGGTTGCGTTGCGATTTCTTCACGTGCTTGAGCACCCGATTGACTCCCTCGACAACAACCTTGTTGTTCTCGCGGTCGACCGATAATACCGTCCCACGCTGGCCCTTGTCCCGGCCCGAAATGATCTCGACGACGTCTTGTACTTTGATCAACATGATTAAACCACCTCACTTGCCAAAGAGACGATCTTCGTGTAGCTCTTTTCACGGAGTTCTCGTGCTACCGCACCAAAAATCCGCGTTCCGCGAGGATTGTCGTCTTTGTCGACCAATACCACCGCGTTGCTATCGAAACGAACATAGCTGCCGTCGCTACGTCGATTCGGCTGGGCAGTACGGACAATCACCGCACGCACAACCGCCTTCTTCTTGATCTCACTGCCAGGGATCACGCTCTTGACCGAGCAGATGATCACGTCGCCAATACTCGCATAGCGTCGGCGTGTACCACCAAGCACCTTGATGCACATCACTTCGCGTGCACCGGTGTTGTCGGCTACCTGGAGTCGTGTTTCTTGTTGAATCATGTTATGTGTCTCTCAAACCAATCAGTGTCCACCGAAACGATTCGCTACTACAGGCTCGCTTGAGCCTCTACATGCGGTTCGGCCAATCCAACGGTATCGGTCTTACCGATAATCCTTACCAAATTCCATCGCTTGAGCTTCGAGAGAGGTCGGGATTCTTCAATCTCCACCTTGTCTCCACTCTTGGACTCGTTGTTCTCGTCGTGCACATGGCAAATGGTCTTGCGTCGTACGATTTTCGTGTACTTCGGGTGCCGTACGGAACGCTCGATCTCGACCCGTCGCGTCTTATTCATCCGGTCGCTCTTGACGACTCCTACCAAAATTCTGCGTGCCATGTACCGCTTGCCCCTCTAACTACCCTACAACTTGTATCTGTCTTTTCGCTTTTAACCGCCGTTATCCCGCTCGGTTTCCGACTTTTGATCCTCAACCTCAGGCTCTCATCCCCCAGCCCTTGCCAAGGAACACCACCAGCGGCTCAGAACGGCCATCGAAACCTCAACCACCAGCAGCCTTCGACCGCTGTGTCTGGATCGTTTTGACCCTTGCGATCAACCGCCGGTTTTTCTTATTCTGGGTCGGAATGTCCACCCGATCGGTCTGAGATTGAAGACGCAATCGAAACAAAGTCTCGGCTGCCTCGACAGCGGTGAGCTCCAACTGCTCGTCGCTCATCTCTCGTAGTTCGGTCGCTTTCATCTTCGCTCTGTATCCTGCCTGTGTACGTCAAACCGTATCCTGAAAAACCGTGACCCGAAACTCGCCCGACCGGCTAGCCTCAGAACCCTTCTGTCAATCTTCGCTCCTGAGAGCTCGAATCGAACCGTCCTGGACCGGATCCGCAAGCGAACCCAACCCCCTCATGAGGAAAACCGAAGTTTACCTCTTGTACGCAAACCGTCCACCCTCAAGCGTTCCGAAGAACGCATTGACTAAGCAGGACGTCGGCGAACCAAACGTACCCGTATGGGCATCTTGGCAGCCAATCGAGCAAAACAAACTTTCGCTTGCTGCTCGGTCACTCCACCGAGTTCATACAAAACCGTGCCAGGCTTGACGACTGCCACCCAATATTCTGGCTCCCCCTTACCTTTACCCATCCGCGTTTCAAGCGGCTTGGAAGATACTGGTTTGTCAGGAAATATTCGAATGTACAGGCGACCTTCACCTCGAACGTATTGATTAGCAGCGATACGACCAGCTTCGATCGTCTGGGCTCGAATCCAACCGCCTTGCAGGCATTGGAGTCCGAAGTCACCAAAGACGACCTTGTTGCCGCGCGTAGCGTTACCTTTTATACGTCCTCTTTGGCTTTTTCGGTGCTTGACCCGCTTGGGCATCAGCGCCATCGTTGTTGTCTCCCGCGTAGGAACCTTGATTTACCCAAACCTGAACCCCGATATTCCCCTGCGGGGTCGAAGCCTCAGCGAAACCGTAACTGATCTTTGCTTGGATCGTGCTCAATGGCAACGCTCCGGCGTTGGCCTTCTCACAACGAGCCATTTCTGCTCCACCGAGCCGGCCTGACAACTGGATCTTGATCCCCTTGGCCCCGGCGTCCATGGTCGTCTCGATCGAACGCTTCATCGTCCGACGGAAACTAGCACGCTTTGCCAATTGCTTGGCGATGTCTTCTGCAATGAGCTGCGCTTGTATCTCAGGTCGATGTACTTCTTCGACCTTCAAATTCACTCGGCGTCCGATCAAGTTCTGCAACTCTTCTTGCAAAATCTCGATCTCCGTGCCCTTCTTGCCAATGAGCAGACCAGGCTTGGCGACGAACACGTGCAATCGCACCTCATCGCGAGTCCGCTCGATTTCGATCCGATCGATCCCTGCCTCGCGATACGCTGGCTTGGTGGGATGGAACTTGATGAACTTACGAATCTTTTGGTCTTCCACCAAAAGCTCCGCGAATTCTTTCTTGCTGGCATACCATCGGCTCTTCCAGCCCATGACGATGCCGGTTCGAAAGCCAATAGGATTTACATTTTGTCCCATGTTCGTTACTTCCTACAGCTCGTCCAAGCGCTTGAGTACCACCGAAATATGACTTGTCCGCTTGAGGATCGTGAAGGCCTGACCACGCGAGCGCGGTTGGAACCTTTTGACCATCGGGCCACCGTCGATGCGTGCATCGACGACAACCAATTCGTTGACGTTGTACGATTCGCCACTGTTTTGCTCTGTGTCCTGCGCACTGCCGCAAGCGCTCAAGATCACCTTTTCCAACATCCTCGCACCGCGATGAGGCTGGAATCGAAGTATCTCCAAGGCTTCGTCAGCAAACTTGCCACGAACCAAATTGGCCAGCGGACGCACCTTGCGTGCACTGATTCTTGCGTGTTTGTGTGATGCTCGGTAAGGCATAATATTGTCCTGTTTTCCTCAGCGATTCGCTGCCTGAAACTTACTTCTTGCCTCCCTTGCCGCCGTGTCCGCGGAAGGTACGCGTTGGAGCAAACTCGCCTAACTTGTGACCTACCATGTCTTCGGTAACGAAAACCTTGATGTGGGCCTTGCCATTGTGCACCTCGAACGTCGTGCCTACAAACTCCGGCACAATCGTACAACGACGTGCCCAAGTCCTGATTGGCTGGTTGCTACTAATAGACCTAGCCTTCTGAAACTTGGCAAAAAGCTTTGGGTCTACGAAAGGCCCCTTTTTTGTCGAACGTCCCATCTTCTATGCGCCCCTGATCGTTATCTCAACTTCAACTGACCATATCGTACCGATTTGCGACGTCGAATGATCGACGCATTACTTGGCTTACGACGACGTCGTGTAAACCCACCCTTGGCCAACTTGCCAGTCGGACTGACAGGATGACGTCCACCCTTGGTTTTGCCTTCGCCACCACCGTGCGGGTGATCGACAGGATTCATCGCCGTACCGCGAACGTGTGGACGCCAGCCCTTCCAACGATTCCGTCCAGCTTTACCGATCCGAACTGCATCGTGCTCGGAATTTCCCATCTTGCCAATCGTCGCTCGACCTTGACTAGGTACGCGGCGAACTTCGCCACTGGGCAACTGCAACTGCGCCCACCCACCCTCACGGGCCATCAACACCGCTGACGATCCGGCCGATCGGCACAATGCTGCACCGCGTCCCGGGGTCATCTCAACACAACAGACATCCATCCCGGGCGGGATGTTCTTCATCGGTAAGCAATTCCCTGGCGTCGGCGGAGCATCTGGGCCGTTCATCAAAACGTCACCCTTCTTCATGCTCTCGGTCGCCAAGATGTAAACTTTTTCTCCGTCGGCATAAACGACCAGTGCAATCCGAGCGCTTCGGTTCGGATCGTATTGAATCGAATCGATCGTGCCTCGGATCCCATCTTTGAGCCTGCGGAAATCGACAATTCGGTACATTCGCTTGTGGCCACCACCTCGGTGCCTCGCGGTGATGAACCCTTGATTGTTGCGGCCACCCTTCTTCTTCTGACGTTTGAGCAAACCCTTCTCAGGCTTTGCGCCCGGTGTGAGTTCGGCAAAGTCGCTGCAAGACGAATTTCTTCGTCCCGGCGAAGTTGGCTTGTGTATTCGTATTCCCATGATCCGATTCCCGTTTCCTTGTTGCTCGCTTCTTGTGTCGCTATGGCCTAGAAGAAATCAATCTTGTATTCACCACCGAGCTTGACAATCGCTTTTTTCCAAGCCTTCGTCATCCCTGCTTTGGCACGATACCGCCGCGCCTTGCCAGCACGGTTTTGGGTCGCTACTGCCTCGACCTTCACATTGAACAGTTCCTCGATCGCATGCTTGATTTGCGTCTTGGTCGCCAGGGGACTGACCTCGAACGCATAGCGATTCTGGCGCGTCGCCTTGTGCACACCCTTCTCGGTCACCAACGGTCGGTAAACGATCTGATGCGGCGTCAAAACCATCGAAGTCTTTGGAGGTTGTTTTGCCATGACTATTTGCTCTTGTTTCCTATCTTACGCCGTGATTAAGCACTGGCTCGCGATTTGATCCAATCCAAAGCTTCCCGAGTCAGGACCAGCTTTCGGGGTCGCAGAATGCTCAACGCATTCAAATCACTCACAGGGCTAATCGTCAAACCTTGTATGTTTCTTCCGCTCAGGTACACGTTTCGGTCGTGCGAGGCGGTCGCAAGTGTCTTGCTCACGCCCTCGAGCCCCAGTGCCTTGAACGCACCGACGAGAGCCTTGGTCTTCGGAGCCTCCATCGCCAATTGATCGATCACAATCACTGAGTCTGTACCGATTTTGGCAGCTAAGGCCATTCGGGTCGCAGATTGGACCGCCTTGCGAGGAAGTCGATAGTAATAAGACCTGGGCTGACGGGAGTTGGCATGTCCACCACCGCGCCTTACCGGGGTTCGCTTGGCACCCATCCGGGCATTACCGGTCCCCTTTTGGCGATACATCTTCTTGGTCGACCCGGAAACCTCACCCCGAGATTTGGTCTTGTTGCTCCCCTGACGGGCGTTTGCCAAGTACATCACAACGGCATCATGCAATAACTGCTTGCTGACCCTCGGTGCAATCGTCGACGGATCAATATCGTAATCCCCGACTTTATTTCCCGACAGATCGTATACTGGAAGCTTTACCATGATTCGTATTCCACCGATTCCCCTACCACCGAACACTCAACTCTACCGACCCAACCGTCTAGCCAACCTTGTTCGTCTCGCGAACCACAACATAACCACCCGCAGGACCAGGAACCGGACCGTGCACCAACAAAAGATTGTTCTCAAGATCGATCTTGACCAGCTTGAGGTTCCTCATGGTGACCTGATCGGTTCCATAATGACCCGCCATCTTGCGGCCCTTGCGAACTCGACCTGGATAAGTACCCGCTGCGGTACCCCCCGGATGCCGGTGAACCTTCTTGACCCCGTGCGTGGCTCGCTGGCCACTGAAATTGTGCCGCTTCATCCAGCCGGAGTAACCACACCCCTTCGAAATCGCCGTCACATCGACCGACTTGATCCCCTCGAGGTATGTCACCAGAACCTCTGAGCCGACAGCCAAACCCGCATCGCCACGGAGTTCTTTGATGAACTTCTTGGGCTCACCTTCCGACTTGGTGACCACAGCCACCCCAGCAGCCTTGAGCTTCGCAGATCGCTTGCTCGAGATATCAGCCACATGACCCCGCTCAGAACGCGAAGCCAAACGACGAGGCTTGTCCTTGAAACCCAACTGCACGGCGTCGTAGCCATCACGATCCACGGTCTTGACCTGCAACACTTTACAAGGCCCCGCCTCAATGACAGTCACAGGCACGATACTGCCATCGGGCTGGAATATCTGCGTCATGCCGACTTTGCGGCCCAGGATACCTTTTCTCATGTTTCAGTTCCGTGAATCGTTGCCCTGCAGGACTCGCCCACCTTCTCTTTACGCTTGAGAAGATCGACGGTTACCCTCAAAGCATCCGCACCATACGAGGAAAACCTTTAATGAAAACCGTTTCGGGAGCTACCCGAAGGAAAGCCTACCTTGAAGTTGCTTTGATCTTGATATCAACTCCAGCCGGCAAACTCAATTTGTTCAACGCCTCAATCGTCCTGGCGGTCGCTTGTTTGATGTCGATCAATCGCTTGTGGGTCCGAATCTCGAACTGCTGCCGAGCCTTCTTGTCAATGTGCGGACCAGAAAGAACTGTGTACTTCTCAATTCTTGTCGGCAACGGAATCGGACCGTGCACCTCAGAGTGCGTCCGCTTGGCCGTCTCGACAATCTCGAGGGCACTTTGATCCAGAACAGCATGATCGTAAGCTTCCATGCGTATCCTAATGACTTCGTGCGATCCAGACACAGTTACCTACCTCAATCTAAAGCTATCGTCAACGCGCAGTCCGCTTTTTCGAAGATCTCTTCGAACGCTCCACGCTCAAACAAGCCTCCTCAGGCGAGAGGGGAGCAAGAATGTAAGAGGGACTCGACAGTTAGTCAACTACAAATCAAACTTTTTGTATTCGCGGTTTGTAGAAACTCGGGAGTTTCCCCTTCGGCCAAGGGATTCTCTTGGGTTTATCGATGTCGGAGGGCGGCAAAGTTCCCTTGTTCCTATCGAGAACAAAACAAAAAGCCGGAGCCGAATGTTTCCATCCGACTCCGGCCCACTCGTTTTCTTAGGGTGCCAGGAACGCTTAGGTCTTGTTAAACAGGAGTTTACTTCCCACCACCACTTAATCCAGGTCCGCCCGCTCCAGCACCCCCAAGACCAGGGCCGCCAGGTCCAGCGCCGCTGAGGCCAGGGCCGCCAGGACCCGAACCCAGTCCGCCGAGTCCACCCATGCCACCCATGCCACCCATGCCACCCATGCCGCCCATGCCGCCCATGCCGCCAGGGCCCGCTCCTGCTGATCCTCCGTCACTGCGGAGAGCACCCCCTAAAGGACCCACGGCTGGCTTGTCGGGTTGAGTAAACATCCCATATCCGTTGAAGTCGTCGAATTCGCGAAGCACGACGATCCGACCCGAGTCGGGATCAAAGGCCACCGAGTCGGCACCCGATTTGAGCCCGCTGTCCTTAGGGACCTTCATCTCCAAAGGCTGCATGCCATGCATGTCGATGACGGCCAAGAGGGTCTTGCCCTCTCGTTTATCAACCGCCTTGATCATCTTGGTCACCGGATGGATCAACTCCAACGGGATGTCCTTGCCTTGCTCCTTGAACTGCTGTCCAAATACATGCCCGCGACTGGTCGTCTCTTTCCTCGCCAAAAAGCTCGCAAGCTTCGGGTCGTACTCGGCAAAGACCATCTCGGCTCGAGGCGCCGAGGACTCAAACAATCGACGCTGCGCATCGGGAGCATAAGCCACATTCAACTCACCGAGATAAGCCTCCGCCTGACGCTTGGTCGATACAGGACCAGATGGCTCTGACCAAGCTGTCTTTCTTGACGAATTCCGCTTGTAATAGGTCTCTCGACCGTCCCTGTCTTTCTCGGGTTTAAAGTCCTGACGGTCTTGGCGCTCCTTGCCCAACAAGTCCTGCACCCGCCGCAACGTCCCACTGGCCGAATCCAAAACCGAAGACCTCGGCTGAATCGACGCGGATTCCGGGAAGTTCGGGTCGACCATCAACAACCGCACTCGGTAGCGGTACACCCGATTGGGCTTAGCCTCAAAGTCATAAAATCGAACAAGCTTGTACTTCGTCGAAGGCAACTCGCGAGGAATGTCCTCGCGTACCGCCCCACCGCCAGCACCCAGGCCACCGCCAGCACCCAGGCCACCGCCAGCACCTAGACCACCGCCAGCACCTAGACCACCGCCACCGTAACCCGACGGCGGTCCACCAGCCGCACCGCCCCCACCATAACCCGATGGTGGTCCGCCAGCCGCGCCGCCACCACCGTAACCCGATGGTGGTCCGCCAGATGCACCAGCTCCGCCAGCTCCTCCACCTCCGCCATACCCTGGTGGCGGTCCGCCACCTCCATAGCCTGGAGGTGCTCCTCCGGCAGGTGCACCACTCTCGGGCTCACCCCCGGATTCACCCTCAAATCCGCTGTTTCCTCCAGCTCCAAATCCACCACCGGGGCCACCTAGCCCTCCAGGAGCTTGGGCTACCCCAGATCCGGACCCGACTTTCGGTATCTCCGTGTGCGAAACAAACTCACGGTAATTCTTCAAAAGCAAAGGGGGTACTGGAATCGTAATGTTCGATGCAGTCCAGCCGGACTCAGAAACCTCTGGGGCTGTCCCAAGCCAAACGGACTTGGCAAGCTCCTTCAATCGCTCGGAACCTGCACCCGCAAGCGGTTGCCAATCGGATTCCTGAATCGCCTTGGTCGGGTCCTCGGTCACATCGACTCTCTCGACCTCAAAGCCGGTGTAATTAGGTGTATCGCGACCCGGCATGATGTTTCCACCCGGGGATAACTTCGATCGATATTCCTTTTCCAAGGCCTCGTGCGGAGCCAATGCCATGACACTGACAAATCCTATGTCCCTTGGGCCTATCGATTTTCTCCTCGGATCGTTCGGGTTCGATGGTCCAAGCGTATGCGACGGAAATCCTTGGTCGTATCCACCCGACAAGTACCGTTTGGCATTGGTCACCGCCCCACCTCCAAGCCCTCCGCCCATTCCGGGGGGAGGCCCTCCGGGACCCATGAGCCCCGGAGGGCCCCCTCCTGGACCACCGCGGCCGCCGCTTTCTCCTTCAAATCCACCCCCAGGACGTCCCCCGGCAGGCTCTTTGCGTCTGGGTTCTTTCTTCTCTTCGGCAGCGGGGAGCTTGTCGAGGTACTCGACCAATTGCGCATTGGCATTTCCCACAACAATCGGTCCAAAGTAATAATTGGCCTCTAAACCCGTGGCCGGGAAAATCTCGGGGTCCACGCGGTAGCCGGTGATCCTCGAACCTGGGACCGGTATTTCCGGACGATACATGTCTTTGGGAATCGGCTTGGTCGCATCCACCGATTTTTCGGTATAGCTCACATCGATCACCCCCTTGACGCGAGCCTCTTCATCTTTGATCGCATCCCAATGGTTCTCGCGTATCTGATTGAGAACCTGATTGGCTTTATCCGAAAGCTTTTTCGGATCCTTCGTCGCTTCAATCGTCTTGGAGGTAAACCCCAAATAAACCAAACCAGCACTCAAGAGCAACATCAGGCCAAAGACGAATTTCTCCACATGGTAGAGCATAAACTCCTTGGCGTTGAAACTCCCCTTGGACTTCGACTTGCTCTTGGCCGACCCCTTCTCCTCGGTCTTGCTCTCAACCGGTTGACTGTCGGCTTGGTCTTTGCTTTTCTTTTTTCCGAACATGAACGAACTCCTAGGTTAGTTGTTTCCCGAAGCGGGATTCGTTGATGGATTCTCTGGTGCAGGCGTTCCCGGGTCAGCAGGAACACTTGGGTCAGCCGGCGTTCCCGGGTTAGCGGGAACAGCCGGGTCGGCAGGCGTTCCCGGGTCAGCAGGAACAGTCGGGTCGGCGGGAACAGTCGGGTCGGCAGGCGTTCCCGGGTTGGCAGGAACTGCCGGGTCAGCAGGTCCAGCCGGTTGGCCAGGATCGGTCGTTGGGGCCGGTGGATTCGAATCCCCAGCAACTGGCGCCGCATCGGCCTGAGCGGCCGCTGAATCGACCGCCTTGGTTCCACTCAAATTCGCTGGTGGATTGTAAAGATACACCAGACCGAATATCTCGACGGCTACCTCTCCATTGGACGAACGATTCGCGGACCCACTTCCCAAGCCACCTGCGCCACCCATGCCAGCAGGGGCACCTCCTTCACCCGACTCTGGCTCACCGCCCAAGTCCCCGTCGCTTCGCAATTCGGCTCCGGACCCACCGGCCCCGGTGGCACCCAAACCCGGTATGTTTCCTTCGCCTTCACCACCGAATCCGCCCACCCCGCCAGCACTTCCGGCCGCTCCGCCACTGGAGGTCGCATCGGTGTTGTAGCGAACTTGAAGCACTTCGAGCATCATTTTTCCGTTTCCGCATTCGGTGATCAGACGCCCGAGTTGCGACTCGTCGATCTTCAATCGCATGCGCACTGGAATTCGTTTGGCCACGGCGATCACCGCGTCGGGTGCACTCTTCAAATCCATCGCACTTCGAAGCTGAGCGCCGGTAAGGGGCTTAAACGAAGTATCTACATATCGCCCCTCGGCTGGGTCTTTGGCTCTGCCTGCCCCGGCAGGTACCATAGAACCTCCCTTGCCACCCCCCCCATAGCCCGAAGGAGGTCCTCCGCCACTTTCGGCTTCCGAAGGGGGGCCACCGCCCATCATGCCCCCCATCATCCCGCCCATCATTCCTCCGCCACCACCGGCCGCGGCGCCGGCTCCTGAAAGGCTGCCTGCATCGCGACTGGCCTTAGAGCCCCAGCGGATCCACTCGATCTCGCGCACCACTGCCTGAAAGTTCTCCTTGGCCTCCGCATTTGTGTTGGCCAGAATGTCCATGATGCCGCGCAGAAGCCAGATGTCTTCCTGGGTGTAGTAGATTTCATGGATCGTCGGTGGAGTGGAACGGGCATACCACGGCAAGGCCGTCGAGATGAGCTCCTTTTGAGCCGCCTCAGGCCACCGGACCAAATCCTTGCTGTCGTCTGGTTTTGCCAGAGCTCCGCCGGTCAAACCACCTCCAAAAGCGCCGCCACCGGGAGGCTCGAACCCTCCAACGGCAGGAGACATCGCTTTTGCATCCAGTACGAACTTCCAGGTGCTTCCGATGCGTTTAGCAAGCGCAGGGAACTCAGGCTCGATATAGCTCTTGTACACGTCCCTATCCCGAACGGTCACTTGATCCAAAGGCGAGGGGATGGGCTCGGGAAGCGGAAAGGCGACATTCTTCTCAAAAGGCCTGAGTCCATCGAAGATTTCGCGGACTTTGGGGTATTGAAAGGCATTGGCAGGCCACGTCAAAAACTCTTTTTGTCGCTCGTACTGAAATTGCCAAGCTTGATCGACATCGCCGACGAGTCCCTCAAGCCGCCTTTCCATCTCTTTGTGGGATAGCTCGTTGGGGTGCGTCGAAGTCTTACCTGAGATCTCGTTGATCTTCGTGAAGACTCCATTGACCGTGCTGATTCTCTGAGAAATCGACGAGTACATGCTCGACGAGGTCAAATAGAAGATCACGCTCGACAAGAGCAGGACCAACCCTGCAAGGATCCAAAAGGAGTACTTGGATATCTCTTTGATGTACCGTTTCAAATCGTCCATGGGGCTTTTCCTGATCGGATGGCTATAGATGGAACTAGGTGCTGGTTAATTTCGCTCGGGTCATGCCAAGGAGCCGACCGTCAGTTGCCGCTCTCGGGTTCGGCCCCGCCGGCCGGCGCAGCGGCCGCGGGAGCAGAAGCCGCTGCAGGGCCGGTAATGCTTGCCAACTCGCCTGGCTTCCAAGCGAATTGGACGATGAAATCGAACTTGGGAGCCGGGAAATTCGGTGGAACGACGTTTCCTTGAGCATCTTTGATCTCGATTGGACCTTGCTGGCCGCCTCCGATGCCGCCGCCACCGGCGACACCACCTCCTGTGCCAAGCCCACCGCCGAGTCCTAGGCCACCGTCACCGGATTCGGGCTCCGAGCCCCCTCCGGGGCCAACTCCGGGACCGCCTGCACCTAGACTCGGACCGCCCCCTAAACCGCCTCCACCCGTACCGCTACCGGTCAACGAAGGGCCTCCTCCTCCGGCGCCAAAACCCGAGCCCCCCGGGACGCGTATTCCGCGCTCTTCGAGCAGTCGGTAGTACTCCGGATTGGGAACCTTGTACAAGCGATTCGGCTGGGCGCTGCGGTTCCTCAAAACCGGCCGCCTTACTCCTAGGTCATACATGCTGACCTCTCGCACCTCGCCGGGTTTGTCACCGGGAAGCTTGACCGTACCGTTCTCGAGAAACTCGACCAGATAGTTCGTCACGTGAGCGGCTCCCTCGCGGCCCTTCTTCTCGGTCCCATTGTAGTAATGGTAACCCTTGAGCTCGATGACCCAACCCGGTCCGGTTGGATCGGGATCCTTGTCGGCTGCCCGCTTGATCTTGGCAAATCCCGCTTGCTCTCGCGACTTGTATTCCTCTTGATAACTCTGCTTGAGATCGGGTTTGTACCAATTGGCCAAGCTATCGAAATACATCTGCTCGACGCTCGTGACATGGAACTCCATACGGTCTTTGTAAGGCAGCTCCTGGGGCGTCTTTTCCATCAGCACCGGATCGCGTTGCAAGGCCTGTTCGATCGCTTCGTAAAGCTCCAGGCACATGAGCCTCTGCTGGGCTCCCTTGCTGACCTCCAGACCGACGCTCTTGTACAGATTCAATTTGCCCTTGAAATCCTCATCCTTGGCCACCTCGTCCTTGGAGTTTTTATCGACCGACGATACGCTCGACTCGGCGCTGGACCAAAGCTCAGACCGCAACGGGCGGTAGGATTGCCCAAGCATCGCATGATGGGTCGCAAAGCCTACGAGCAGGAGTGACAAGGCGCCTACAGCCCAAGGCTTCTTGTTGCGGATCACCCGATCCAAAACAATGTCGCGAGGGAGCAAGTTCGTGCGCATCGGACCGCGATTGAGAAGCTGCAAACACATTCCATAGACGACCCCATAAGCCGCGGCGTTCTCTTTGAACTGCTGAGCACCCAAAACCTCGTTTCCCGTCAGCTTGGGGTACTTGTCGTAGAGCTCGACCTTCATGCCCAAGTTTTTGTCCAAGAACTGCAATAAACCCGGCATTTTTGCAGTGTTTCCCATCACCAGCATGCCATCGAGCTCGGACTTTTTGTTCAGCGATTTGTAGAAACTCAAACTCCGCTGAATCTCGGTGACCATGTCGTTAAAGACCGGTCGCATCGCCTGAAAAACCAGCTTCGGATCGTCGGCTTGCATCGCATTCTTCTTGATATGCTCGGCCTTGGCAAACGTCAGCTTCAAATCCTTAGTCAATTGCCTTGTGAAGTGATTGCCTCCGATCGGAACACTCCGCTGCCATACCCGAAAACCATTGGTGACCAACAGATCGCTCGCGTCGGTACCGATGCTCAAAATAACAGAATTCGTCGGCGGACGGTCCGGATCGAACTCCACGGTGGCCATCGACTCGGCGAAGCGCTCGTGGGAGACCATGTTGTAGATGCCCATGGGTGCCAACTGCACCAAATCGATATCGATGCCCTTGTCGCGATAGGGCTTTAAGGCTCGGAAAACGGCCTCTTTCTTCATGGCGAACAAGCCGACTTCGCTCTCGAGCGCATAGCCGTCCTCAATCTGGGCGCCTTCCATCTGCTGGAAATCCCAGATCACATCGTTCAAATCGAAAGGAATCTGCTGCTTGGCCTCGTACTTGACGATGTCTCCAATCTTCTTGACCTCCACCGGCGGGGGCTTGAAGAATTTCGCCAATCCACTCTGGCCAGGTACGCTCACGGCTATGCGGGTCGAGCCGGTCAAGTCGTTTCGCGAAAGGAACTGACCCAACGCATCGTTGATCAACGCCTCAGGCTCTGCGTCGGGTTGCGAGAGAATCTTCGGATACTCGATGTAATCAAAGGTATCGGCGACCACTTGGTCACCGTCCAAATGGCACCGAAGGGCCTTGAGCGAACTTTGCCCAATCTCTATCCCCCAAACGTGCTGAATCTTTTTCGCCATAACGCGAATTCTCCAAGAATCTCAAGACAAGTCGACGCCCGGAGTTCCCCCAAGCGATCCTTAACCCCTTAATGGTATCGCGGATTCATAGCGACTGTCAAAACTTTACTCCCCTGAACCCCAAAATTCTTCCATTTCTATCCGTCTTATCGACATTCTCACCCCAGACGCTCCGACCGGACTGCCAGCGACTGTGCCTATGAGCTACAATCAACCGATTCAGCAATCTGTGTGTTCTCCGAACGATTTCACCCCCTGAGCAACGGCTGAGCAACGCCATGACCGAGGTCCAGGCAACCTGTAAGCGAAAAATCGCACGAGCCCGTCTCGCCCCCCTCGCGTTTCTCTACTGGGCTCTTCTCCACTGGGCTCTTCTTCTCTGGGCTCTTCTCCTCTGGGTCTGCCCCTGGACACTCTCCCCGCAGGCCAATGCCCAGTCTCCCCTAAACGCCCCTGCGATCGCCCAAGAGGAAATCCAAGGCTGGATCGTCAAGCTCGGCTCGGAGTCCTACTCCGAACGGATCGAAGCGCAACGTCGACTCGAAGCACTCGGAACCCTCGCCCTAGCACAGATCCGCCAAGCCACACGCAACGATGATCCGCAAATCGCCAGCCAGGCCCGCTTCCTGCTCCAGAGCAACCAACTTCGCTGGACCTGGAACAACAACCCCTTCGAGACCCGCAAAATCGTCGAAGCCTACCAACTTGCACCCCCCGAAGCCAAACGCCGTCACATCAAGGAACTCAACTCCCTGGACAACAACCACGGCGTTGCGGCCCTGTGCCGAATCAGTTGCTACGACTCGAGCGAACTGCACTCCAAACTCGCCGCCTTGGAACTCCTCGGACGCCTCAACCAAAGACGCATCCCAGGCGTCGCTTCGAGCCCAACACTCAACGCCCAACTCGACCCAAATACCGTTCAAGCCCTCCTCGATTCGCCCGATCGAGACCTTGCACCGTCAATCCTCCAGAGCACCCAAGGAGCCAGCAGCCAAGCCTCCGAATGGCTCGCGCTGGCATTCTCCAACCCCGAGCCTTTCACAGCCCTCCCCTGGAAACGACTGCTCGAGACCGAAGAAAAACTCCTAGCAAACTCCAGCCCAGAGACCCGCCTGGACGTCTCGGTCGAACTGACCCGCTGGGTCAGCGAACAACTCTTGAAAAATCCTCAAAACCGCCCCGAAGCACTCCAGATCGCTCGAAGCATCCCGCCGGCAATCTTGGCCGGACAAGGCCAACAAGGACCACCCGATCTCGATCCGCTCATCGAATTCGCACAATGGGCCATCGAAGCCCAACTCCCCGAACTGGTCCAAGAACAATATCTCGAAATCCACAAGCTCTTCCCTAACACCCTCCCCCCCATCCTCCACTACTTGCTGGCCGAAAGTTTCGCTCGACAAGACCAACCGCAAATCGCTCAACGCATCGCCCAAGACGCACTGGATCGAAAATCCATCGCCCTGAACCCCGATCTGACCCTGCCGTCGGACTCTCCCTCTGCCGATACCCCTCCTTTGCCCAATGCTCCCCAAAAGGAGATCCAATTCCGCTCCCTCAGCGCCGATTCCCAACGCCTCGAACTGGCCCAGCGACTGATCGAACTAGGGCTCCAGGATTGGGCGCAACTCGAACTGCGCCGAGTCCTCGAAGGCAAAGAAGACTCGCCCGAAACGGCCACGCTTCTGGCCCTCCACCACCTCTCCTCATCCTTGCACGACCAACTGCGCGACGACCAAGCCGCACAGTCTCTGGAGAAATGGGTAGGCCGCTACGAAACCGAAAAGCTCTTTCGTATGCAAGTCGACGAATTCCAACTCGATCTTGCATCGAATTATTACCTCTATCGCGCCAACGATCGAGCCAAAAAAGGCAATACTGATCAAGCCCGCGAGGATTACTTCCAATCGATCCATCTAGCTAGCGACAACGTCGATGCCCTGATCGGACTGGCCCAACTGACCGAATCCCCCGAACAAAAACGACGTCGTCTAGCCGATCAAGAACAAACCGTCGGCGCCCTGCGAAATGAAATCGATGGCATGGACCGAGACCTGCGACTGGCAAACCCCATGTTTCAAGCCATGGAAAAGAAACGGCTTGCCAACTCCCTGAACACCCTCGCCTGGCTCTTGATCAATACCGATGCGGACAAACAGGAAGCCCTGATGCTAAGCCGCAGGTCCTGCAGTCTTGCCCCCGAACAATCCGCCTACCAAGACACCTTGGCTCACTGCCTGGAAAAGAACGGGAAAAATCGAGAAGCATTCCGGACCCAAATCAAAGCCCTATCCCTCGAACCAAACCAACTCTCCCTCCAAAGGGCTCTGGTTCGCTTCTACCAACTGGCCGCAAAAGATCTAAACAACGGACCGCAGAGCCCCTAAAAGCAAATATCCCCGATCTGCGGTCCCTGTAACCGAGAACCGAGAATCGCGAACCGCGAACCGAAAACCGAGAACCGCGAGACCCTTACTCAGGCTCTTGGCCCAACCGTGGGAAACCACTTCCGCTCTGGCCCCTCAAGAGTCGCGCTTCTTGGTACTTCTCAAGCTTCCCTCGCGTGTCGGTGATGTCCAAGTTCCGCATCGTCAATTGACCGATCCGATCCTTAGGACCAAACTCCCCGAGCCCACTTTCCATGGTCAATCGCTCTGGCGAATAAGTCAGATTCGGACTCTGCGTATCGAGAATGCTATAGTCGTTGCCTCGACGCAATTCCAAAACCACCGTGCCAGTGACGACCCGCGCGACCCAACGCTCCAAGGTCTCTCGCAGCATCAACGACTGCGGATCAAACCATCTGCCCTCATACAAGAGTCGTCCTAGCCGACGGCCCATGTCCCGATACTGTTCGAGGGTCCCCTCGTTGTGAATGCCCGTGACAAGACGCTCATAAGCAATGAAAAACAAAGCCATTCCAGGGGCTTCGTAAATCCCTCGACTTTTGGCCTCGATGATCCTGTTTTCAATCTGATCGGACATCCCAAGCCCATGCCGACCCCCGATCGCGTTGGCCTCCAATACCATATCGACCTGATTGGCGAAACTCTTGCCATTGAGCCCAACGGGAAGTCCCTCGGCAAACTCCACGCTGACCGTCTCGGGAACCACCGCGCAATCCGATCTCCAAAAGGGCACACCCATAATCGGATCGACGATCTTCATCCCCCGATCGAGCTGCTCTAAATCCTTGGCCTCATGCGTCGCTCCCCAAATGTTCGAGTCGGTCGAATAAGCCTTCTCCTTGCTCATCTTGTATCCCAAGCCAGCTTTCTCAAGCAACTCGGACATCTCTTTGCGACCCCCGAGCTCGCGGTTGAAATCGTCGTCCAACCAAGGCTTGTAGACCTGCAAACTAGGATTGGCCAACAACCCGTAACGGTAAAATCGCTCGATGTCATTGCCCTTGTAAGTACTCCCATCCCCCCAAATCTCTACCTCATCGCCCTTCATGGCCTGAACCAACATCGTGCCGGTGACGGCTCGGCCAATGGGCGTGGTATTGAAATAAGGAACCCCGGCCGTGGTGATGTGGAATGCCCCGCATTGCAAAGCCGAAAGCCCTTCATGGACCAACTGCTCTCGACAATCGATCAGCCTTGCCAACTCCGCCCCACACTCCATGGCCCGCTTGGGGATGTCGTCGTAATTGGATTCGTCGGGCTGACCGAGATTCGCGGTGTAACAGCACGGAATCGCTCCCTTGGATCGCATCCAATAGATCGCTGCACTGGTATCCAATCCCCCAGAAAAAGCGATCCCTACTCGTTTGCCGATCGGTAATGACTGAAGTATCTTTGACATAATTCGATGACTTGGTCGATGCTGTTGGTTGCGAAGTTTTTCGGTGCAGTGTTTTTCGGTGCAGTATTTTTCGTCGCAGTGCTGTCGGTGCGATGTTGTTGTGATGGTGTTGCACCCCACAAAGCCAAAACGAGACGGTCTAGGACTGCGGGCGTATTATGCCCTGGAATCGAACTCTTGCCAAAGGCCAATTCGATCCACAGGCCTATCACCTATGGAGATCGATTCGTTGACCAAAACCCGTGCCGATTCTGCCTTGGCCTCCGGATCGCAAAGGATCGCGACGAGCAGATCCCCTTTTTCCACGCGATCCCCCAATCGTCTTTCCATCGCTAAGCCCACCGAAGGATCGATGCTCTGGCCGGCCTGAATCCGACCGCCACCCATCACAATGACCGCCTGACCGAGCCTCTGTCCATCGATCCGCTCGAGCCAACCGGACCGAGGGGCGCGAACCTCCGTGATCCGGCCAAGCCGCCTGGATTTGCCTAAATCCCCCCCCTGCATGGACACCATCTGCTCAAATCGCTCCATCACCCTACCGGAATCCAAATGCCCCTGAAGCAACATGCGAGCTTGCTCTAAATCCACCGCACGACCGACGCTGACCAAGACCCGTGCAGAGAGCTCTCGTGTCAACTCCCATACATCCTGCGGGCCCTTGCCCTGCATGACCTCGATGGACTCCTCGACCTCACAGGCGTTCCCAACCATCCGCCCCAAAGGTTGGTTCATGTCGCTCAATAACGCACTGGTCGCTATCCCAGCCCGCTTGCCGTTGGCGCACAATGAAAAGGCCAACTCGCGAGCTTGATCTATCCCCTCGAGGAACGCCCCTGTCCCCCATTTGACATCGAGCACCAACGCATCGAGCGTCTCGGCGATCTTCTTGGACATAATGCTCGCGGTGATCAAAGCCACCGAGGGAACCGTTCCGGTCACGTCCCGCAATCCATAGAGCTTCTTGTCGGCAGGCACGAGACTCTGGCTCGCCCCGGTGATAAAACAACCGATCTTCGATAACTGTTGGCCTGACTCCTGCTCGCTCAAATCGCATCGGTAGCCGGCGATCGACTCGAGCTTGTCGAGTGTGCCCCCCGTGATGCCCAATCCCCGACCACTGATCATCGGTACGTCCAAATCGCAACAAGCCAACATCGGACCGAGTATCAACGAGGTCTTGTCCCCAAGCCCTCCGGTCGAATGCTTGTCGACCCTCGGTCGCTCCGAGACCCTCTCCATGCAGTTTCCCGTAGCGATCATCGCATCGGTCAACTGCGAGATCTCCTCGGGCTCCATCCCCCGAATGAAAATCGCCATCGCCAAGGCTGCCATCTGGTAGTCAGGCACGTCCCCCCGAGCATAACCGGAGATCATGTACCGAATCTCCGACTCGCTGAGCCGTTGGCCATCCCTTTTCTTCGAAATAATTAGCGCCGGGATCACTTGCAACTCCGCTGTTTTCGATGCCTGAAATAGAATGAACCCTGAAGTCCCTGCACCCTGCTGATACCACTCCCTGCCCAAAGCTACCTGAAAATGGCAATCTCCGCATTCCCCAAATTCCTCGCTGCGCTGGCCATTGTATCCTCGATGGCTCTGGGCGATGACCAAGAACTCAAGCTCCTCGCGAAAAACCAAGCCAAGAGCTTGTCGATCGCCTTCCAAAATGCAGCCAACCAAGCCATGCCCGCTGTCGTTACCGTGCTGGCCAAACGCGCCGATGTCGACGCGACTCTCGATGAACTCGACCTGCTCGATAGCAACAGCACCCGAAACTTCAACATCGGCTCTGGCGTGATCCTCGAAGAAAACGGCCTGTGCGTGACCAACCACCACGTCATCAAAGAATCCAAAGGGATCCGCGTGCGACTTGCCGACGGTCGAGAACTCCTAGGCGATACACCCATCAGCGATCCCTCAAGCGATATCGCTATCTTTCGAATCTCCTCGGATGCACCCCTGCCCCACGTCGAACTGGGAAATTCCGACCGCCTGCAAATCGGCGACTGGGTCCTTGCGATCGGCAGCCCCTTTGCCCTCGAACAAACCGTCAGCGTCGGAATCATCAGCTCCAAAGGTCGGGCACTTGGCCGACTCGTCGAAGGCCAACTGCTCCAGACCGACGCGGCGATCAACCCGGGAAACTCCGGCGGCGCGATGATCGATCTCGATGGGCAACTCGTCGGCATCAACACCGCGATCATGACCACCAGCGGCTCGTTCCAAGGAGTCGGATTCGCAATCCCAAGCTCCCGTGTCCAATGGATCACACGTGAACTCTCCTCCTTCGGCAAAGTCCGTCGCGCTAAAGTAGGCATGCGCGTCGAACCCCTGACCCAATCCCAAGCCGACCAACTCAAACTACCCGTCCGGGGCGGGGTGACCGTCACTCGGATCAGCCCCGATAGCCCAGCACTAAACGCGGGACTGAAAATCGATGACGTGATCCTCGAAATCGCCAAACAAAGAGTCTTTACCCCCGAAGACTTCCGAAGCGTCGTCGAACAACTCCCAGCCGATAAACCCTACCCGATGACGATCCTCCGCTCGACGGAGAAACTCACCCTCGAAATCACTCCGGTCATCAACGAATAAACCGCCCGCCCCATAGTCCAGGTCCCAGAGTCCCAGAGTCCAGGTCCCAGAGTCCAGGAGCCTCGATTCGGGTGCCTAAGAATCCCCTCATGCAAATCGCATCAAGATCAGCCCGTCATTCCACCGTCGACGGTCAAGACCTGGCCGGTGACGTAACTGGCCGCAGGACTCGCCAAGAACAACACACATGCAGCCACATCGTCGGGCTGCCCTAAGCGGTTCGCAGGGACCCGCTTCTTGACCTCGTCGACCACCGCGTCTCCGAGCGCCTTGGTCATCTCGCTCTCGATAAAGCCAGGGGCTACGGCATTGACCGTGATCTTGCGTTTCGCAAGCTCCCGAGAGAGCGATCGGGTGAACCCAATCATCCCAGCCTTCGTCGCCGAGTAGTTGGTCTGCCCAGCATTGCCGATCAATCCCGATACGCTCGACATGTTGATGATCCGGCCGTAACGCTGTCCCATCATGATCCGTGTCGCGGCGCGACAACACAGAAAACAACTCGTCAGATTCGCTGCGATGATCTCATCCCATTGCGAATCGGTCATGCGAGGCAATAACGTATCGCGAGTGATCCCCGCATTGTTGACCAAGATATCCAGCCGTTTGTACTCGATCTCGACGGTCTCAAAAAGCTTTTCGACCGAGGTCCGGTCCGTCACGTCACAAGACATGGCTACCGCTTCTCCGCCAGCAGCTTGGATCGCAGCGACGGTCTCGGCGAGCTTCTCGGCGTTTCTAGCCACACAAAGTACCTTCGCGCCGTTCTCCCCTAGCCGTATCGCGACGGCTTGCCCCAAACCCTGGGAGGCTCCGGTGACCATCGCGATTTGGCCCTGTAAATTCGCAGAAAGTCCCAATGAAGTAGCCATACGCATCGCCCCTTGAATCCAAAAAAAGAATGTTGAACCTAATCTCCAAAAGCCTCGCAGGGAGCTTTGCGGTCGGTCCGCTTGAGGGTGCCGGTAAGCACCCTGCCGGTCCCGATTTCGTAAAACTGCTCGACGCCCATGTCCAAGAGCTTACGCAAGGATGCTTCCCACAAAACAGGAGATACGATTTGACGCGGCAACAGGCCCGCAAAATCACTTGCGCGATCATGCAATTGTGCATCGACGTTGGCCACCAATGGAACCCTCGCATCGCCTAGATGCGCATGCTCTAAGGCCCTCTGAAGCTCCTCGACGGCCGGTCGCATGATGTCGGTGTGGAAAGCCCCAGCGACGGCCAATCGGATGAATTTGTAACCCGCCTCGCTGACGAGCGTTTCACAAACCCGAATCGATTCGGTGTGACCTGATATCGCTATGTTGCCCGGGCACAACAGATTCGCCAACTGCAGAATCTCACCCGGTTGCCTAGCTTGGTCGCAAAACGACTGAACCTGATCGCGGTCCAATCCGATGATGCTGGCCATCTGACTCGAAACCGCACTGGCCGCCGATTGCATCGCACGGCCACGTGCCGCCACGAGCGAAACACCACTCTCGAAGGACAACGCACCGGCCGCATACAACGCCGAGTACTCCCCGAGACTCAAGCCCGCAACCGCCACGACTTGGCTGGATACCTCCGGACGCTGCTCGTAGAAATCCGCCAAAGCGGCGGCAGAATGGACAAACAAAGCCGGTTGGCTGTTGCTCGTCAAATTCAACTCTGTGTCGGGCCCGTCGACACACAATGCAGCCAGATCATAACCAAGTATCTCAGACGCCCTAGCGAACAACCCTCGCGCCGACTCGCTACGCGCGAGCAACCCTGAGGCCATCCCGACGACCTGGGCTCCTTGCCCAGGAAAAAGCAGGGCGACTTTTGCCACGGTCCCTCCTTAGACGCTTGTCAAAAAGACGTTTGTCAAGACGACCCGAGATTCTCAGGCTACTCTTGAGTCTGGCCCATGTCGACGACAACGCGGCCCATGTAAAACCCACACTTAGGGCAAACACAGTGGGTGGGAACTACAGTACTGCACTTGCTGCAAACCTGCAGTTGCTTGGGCTTCTTGGCATGGTGCGCACGTCGCTTGCCAGTGCGGGAATTCGAATGTCGTCTCTTAGGTACTGCCATTTTCTAGACTCGTTACAAAAACTTGGACTGCGATGCGAGGGGATGAGTTTAGTCAGAGGGCAAAACTCGTCAAGTCAAAACGCCAAAGATAACTGGCAACAAACACCAAAATGAAAAAGACGCGCCACTGAAGTGACGCGTCTTTCGCTCAAAATTATGCAAGAATCAATTACTTGCGGCGATAGCGGCGAGCAGCCAATCCGAGGGCGCCCAAGCCAAAAATTGCCATCGAGGCAGGCTCTGGAACCGCTGCTGGCGGTGGTGGTGTCACGCTTATAGTGAATGCGTAGGCATAGGAAGCACCGGTCTCGGTAACACTGAACGAGATGCTCGAGGGTGTTGGGTCAAAACCAGTGCGAGTAAACGTACCAGAAGCAAGAAGGGATCGAACGTTGTTGTCATTGTCTCCTGCATAGTTGTCCACAGAAACGTTGCCAGAGAACGAGCCAAAGGGTCCTGTAATGCTCAAAGGGAAGCCTGTGCCAGAATGAGCTGGGAGAGTAAAGGACCCAAAGTATGTTCCCACGTCCCCAGCAAATGAACCGGTCCCTGAAGTCGCGTTGTTGGTGTCAAAAACGAAGGAAGTGTTGGTGTTAGTCGGAGCTACCAAGTCACTGGACGAGGTGTTAAAGGAAGCCGATCCCACCGCCAAATACCCCGCCTGAACCGAAGCAAACGAACTGGCAAAAACCGCCAGCATTGCAAAAATAAAACTCTTCATCTGTATCCTCCAAAAAGTTTGTGCATCCTGCGAAAGTGCAGATTTCAACCGCTACCCGACGTCGTCGGGAAGATTTTCGGATTTCTCGTCATGCGTGTCAATCGGCATTAATGTTTCAATCGAGTTATCTAGAAAGTTTTCTTAAAAAGTATCAGCAAATTTGAGGAATTCGCTTTGCTAACTAGGTTGAATCTGGTTCGCACGGCGGTCCGCAAGGCGAAAAAATCTCAGTCCTTGAGCCCGCGGCGGATCAAAAGCGCCTCGACCCCAGGCTCCCGTCCCCGGAAATCAATGTACTGCTGCATCACCTCCCGCGATCCCCCACGAGATAACACCTGCTGGCGAAACTTCGACCCGTTGGCCGACGTCAATCCACCCGACTCCTTCATGTACGCATAAGCATCGGCGGCCAAGACCTCGCTCCATAAGTAAGCGTAATACCCGGCGGAGTAGCCCCCCGACCAAACATGCGCAAAGTACGGACTGCGATACCGGGGCGGGACGGCCGACAAATCGACCCCAAACTTAGCCAAAAGCTGTTTTTCAAACCCGACGACATCGCCGGGCACCTGCTCAGGGCTTAGCGAATGCCATCCCAAATCCAGCAACGCCGCCGAAAGATACTCCAACGAATCGAAACCCTTGTTGAATTTGCTGGCCGCTATCGCCTTGTCGAGGAGGTCCTTGGGCAAGACCTCTCCGGTCTGATAGTGCCGAGCATAATTGGCCAAGATGTCCGGCTCAATGGCCCAGTCCTCATGGAACGTCGAGGGAAACTCGACGTAATCTCTCGGTACACTCGTCCCGGATAAACTCGGGTACTCGACAGACGAAAAAAGTCCATGCACTCCATGCCCAAGCTCATGGAACATCGTCTGGACGTGATCGAGACTCATCAACGCAGGCTCACCCTGGGCCGGACTCGGTATGTTCATGACGTTGATGACCACGGGCAACTGATGGAGCAACCGCGACTGCGAGACCAGGGAGTCCATCCAAGCTCCACCTCGCTTGGAATCTCGCTGGAAGTAGTCGGCATAGAACAATCCGATCGGCTTGCCATCCTTGCCGACCACGTCGAACACGCGAACGGTCGGATGCCACACGGGCAAATCCGTTCGCTCCTTGAAATCGATCCCATAGAGTTTGTTGTAAGTGTAGAACACGCCGTTTTTCAGCACGCTCTCGAGTTCAAAATAAGGCTTGATCGCGCTCTCGTCGACTTGGTACTTTTTGGCCCTTACTTTTTCGGCATAGTACTCCCAATCCCAAGCCTCCGGCGGGCCAGTCAACCCATCCTCTTGCATCGCTTCGGTGATCGATGCGGTCTCGGATTTGACCTTCTCGAGAACCCCCGGTACCAAATCCTGCAGCATCTTCATGGCCGCCTTGGGGGTGCCGGCCATCTGGTTCTCCAGAGTGAACGAAGCGTGATCGCTGTAGCCGAGCAACTGAGCTCTCCGGGCGCGAAGCTTGGCTAGCTCCAAGACGATCGGCTGGTTGTCGATCCCCGCATTCTCCCCCAACGCGCGGTTCGCACTGGCCAACCATACGCGTCGTCGCAACTCGCGATTCTTGAGGGATGTCAAAACCGGCTGCCGGGTGGTGTTGGTGATGGCCAGCAAATACTTACCGTCCTGTCCTCTCGCACTGGCCGCCTGCTTGGCGGCCGCGATCTCCCCGTCACTCATCCCTGCAAGCTCAGCGATGTCATCGACCAGGACGGCTCGCTCCTTGGTCACGGCCAGCAATTGGTTCTGAAACTGGGTCGTGAGGGTCGAAATCCGCTCGTTGATCGCACGGACCTCGACCTGTTGGGACTCCGAGAGCTTAGCGCCAGCCCGGACAAAATCCTCATACGTCTTCTTGAGCAACCTCTGTTGTTCTTCGCTGAGCTTGAGCTCACCTCGCTGATTCCAAAGCCGCTCGACGCGTGCAAACAACGGCTTGTTCAAATAGATGTCGTCGGAATGGCTCGCAAGCTTCGGGGCAACTTCGCGCTCGATTTCCTGGATCGCATCATTGGTGTGTGCTCCGGCCAAATTGAAAAAGACCGCCGCGACTCGGGTGAGAATTTCTCCGGACTTCTCCATCGAAACCAGCGTATTTTCAAACGAGGGGGGATCCTGCTCACGAGCGATCGAGCGAACCTGCTCGAGTTGCTGGGCCATCCCGGCATCGAAGGCACTGGCGAAATGCTCCGGCTTGATCGACGCGAAATCAGGTGCTTGAAAAGGAAGCTTGCTGGCAGAAAAAAATGGATTGTCTTGGTTCATTGTCGTCTTGATTTTGGAATTGTCGGTCGATCGGGCTAGCGGAGCGTCCTGTGCCTGGAGACTAAGGCTCGATTCGCTCACCCATAGAGCCTGCGCTCCGATCGCACAGACCAACCCAACCCTACCTAACCGGGTCCCCGAACGGACTTTTTTGTTCATGGCTTTGGCTCGCATCGCAATAAAAAAAGGATCGCGGAAAAAAGGATCGCAGCAAAAAGGATCTTTAGGGCCATCATCGTAACCGATCCATCGAATCCGATCAGCCGACTGCTAGGGAATATTTTTTCGAGGCTAAATCCAATCGCCCACCTGCTGGCGCACCTGCGACGAAACCTGTCAGCCGCTTGGGCGCAAGCCGCGGGCTATTTCGTTTAACCCGCAGCCAACGGCGAGGAACTCAACCAAGTGCATACAATGTTTGCGTGCAATGAACAGCAGTAAAGATCTCAATCGAACGGGTTGACAACTTTGACGCCTGCAAACGCAAAGTCCTTGGCGTTCCTCGTTGCGATGGGTAATTGGAACTGGCGAGCCGTTGCGGCGATGAGACTGTCTTTGACCGGCATGGCACGCCCCTGTTTTCTTAATTCCGCCAAGAGTTGTGCCCAATTCTCCGAAGTCGTCGCGTCGAAATCCAGCATCTGCAAATAGCGAATACCCGATTCAAGCCATGCGAGCAGCTCGCTACGCCTCTTGCCTTTGGGTAACAAGAGGATTCCAAATCGTAGCTCGCCAAGAACAATCGGATTGATCGCTAATTGTGTCTCGTGCGCCGCAAGCCACCCGACTACTTTCGGGTTAGGGTTGGGCTTCGTCGCTTCGCTGAGCACGTTCGCATCCACCAGAAACTTCATAACAAGGAGTCCGTCGATTCCGATTCGACCGGCTGAAACCAATCAGGCGAAGGGCACTGGGCAAGCCACTGGACCAACCCTGGCTGCCCTGGTTTGCGAACCTTCTTCAGCAAATACTCACCTTCCGAAATTCGTTCAATCTCGAATACCTGGCCCGGCACCAAATGATCTGCCTCACGCAGTTCAACCGGCAAGACGATTTGTCCTTTGGAAGATAATTGTGTGTTCATCCACAGTAAGATACTGTCTTACTTGGAAGAAGTCAAGCAAACAGCCGACTTTCTCCGTTGCCGACCGAGATCGACGGCGTCGTGAGCCAACCAGCGCCAGCGGTTGGGCGATTTAACGAATCCCGCCAGGAAGTTGCGTTTGGGCCCGAGCAGGATAAACAACCAAAAAACTCGGGGACAGTCCCCGAGTTTTTTGAACACCGATCCGCAACCGGATCGTTCGCCCCGTTGGGGCATAAAGCCATCGGGCTTCGTTGAATGAACCCGCGATCCCGCCGCCCCGTTGGGGCATAAGATCATCGGGCAAACGCCATCCTGAACAAAACGCGGGGACAGTCCCCGCGTTTTGTCATCGCACACCGGCCTAATCGGCTTTTTCTAATCGCAGGAATTTGTTTCCCTGCAAGCTACGCCTGATGCTGCGCATCTGGCGCGAACGCTGTATTCCTCCCGATCGCGGTATTCCATCGCCAATGGTACGTTCCGCGGGCCGTTTCCCCAGCAATGGATATTTCGGAATCGATGTTGTCGATCCGATGAGGACCGCTCCACGGACCCTACGGGCTTACGCCCGCCAAGTTCCGGTGAGCGTGATTCGCTTGTAATGCGGGTGGCGCTACGCGATAATCTCAGCGATATCTTCCAACTCATTTGCATTTCAATTACTCTTTGGATGCGTTTTGGATGGTCCGCTCCGCTCAAATCGTCATCCTATGTTTTGGAAAAAGACCCTCACGACAAAACTAGAGACCCTCTCAGGGCTTGTAGGTTCCTGGTTGGTTCGAGACGCTCATAGCGATCACGGGTTCTTAACCGCAGGTTCGAAAAACGAGCGATTGCGATTTTCTCGGCTCTATCTCGATTCTCAGGAAGTCCGCGCTTCATTTATCCCAAAACTCTCATTGGACCAAACAAGTTTTTTGCTTGAGATGCGGCAAAGGTACGGATTGGTCATCCTCGATGGTTATCGCGTTCCAAAGAGATTGGATGGGATGGTGCTTCGAATTCCTAAGTTCGTCTCGCTAATCATCGACGTACCGATTAAAGACGAAGACTTGCTACGAAAACTTCCCAAGGACCGCCGCATGTCCTTTAAGCATGCGAATTCAAGCGATGTCGAGGTTAAGGTCACTCGATCCATGGATTTCGTATCCGAATTCATCGAGCGATACCACGGACCTGCTATCCATCGTTCACATGGAGAAGAGGGCCATGTGCTCAGCCCGCGTCACTTGAGAAAGATACTGCAATGTCCGGACAACGAATTTATGCTGTTATTCCGTGGAAGTGAATGCATAAAAGCAGGGGTTTGTCTTCGGCAAGGCATAACTTATCGGATGTATACCACGGGTTGGCTCCATGGATCCCAGGAAAATCTCAAGGGTAATATGCAATGCGTTGGCATCTGGAAGGCCTTGAATCGCGCTAGAGAACTGACTTGCAATGTCTTGGACTTGGGTGGCACCCCTCCGTTCCTCGACGACGGCGTCTTCAACTTCAAAATGCGCTGGAATGCGAGACTGAATAAATCGCGATTGACGTACGGAAGTCATTATCTCCTGATCGATCCAGCCCACCCAAGAATCCAGTCGTTCTTTGCGAATCATCCCACCATTGTCTACGATCGGCATAACAATCTTTGTATCATGTCTGCCAACAAGCCCTCGGAGGTCCAATTTCGACCCTCGATCCTCGAAGGCGTATCAAGCTGGTGGCGACTCGTCTCTCCTGAAGAGGCGCAAGAGAGGGATCTTTCCAAAGCCCCCACCGATGATATGCCAACTGGTTGGTGCATCCGCGAAACTCTGCCGTAGCGCTAGACACTGTCAAATGGTATTCATCTTAAGACAACGGCTTGTCCGTCCTTACCGATTCGAGAACGCTTAAGATCTCCTCGGCAACGAATGTGCTATTCCTCGCATTCAAGATCGACAAATGATTGCCGGGAATCACACGCACTTGCGGTGCGGAACGCAGCACCCTTTCCCATCCCAACGCACCAAAAACTGGTCGGGTTAGGCTCTGGGCCCTGGCCCGGATCACGGTCGTTTTTCCGAGGTACTCCCCCGGAATAAAGGCACAAGCAGCCCGGTACTGCTGATCATAAACAGACCCCTGGGGAGCCCGGCTGTCATTGCTAAACCAATTCAAACTCCGTCGGATTTTCTTTAATGACTCGCGTCCCCAGTCCCTAACGCTCATTTGGCAAGCATCCTCTTGGAGCCAAGCGGGAAAATTTCTAATCCGTCTCCTCCAAAGAGCGATTGGATTCCTTGGAATCCCCCTGCGATACAACGTATCGATCAACATCAAATGCTCCGCAGCCCGACCTCGCAATTGCAGCTTGGTCGCCAATTCATACGCGATGAATCCACCCCAGGAATGACCCGCGAGGACCAACGGGGCCGACGATGGGATGGAAGCAAGTTCCTCGATCAGCAAGTCGGCGAAATTGGCAATAGTACAGGGGGCCTCAGTGGGCAGCTTGAGTCGGTTGTTCTCGCCAATCGAAACGCCAAAATCCGTTCTAGCCGCGACTTGCCCAATTAGCTGCTGAACCAAAAAATCGAACTGGTGTGAATCCCCTGCAATGCTAGGAAATAACACCAATCGCGGTGCTCCTATCGGAGCGGATACGATGTTTCGAAGGATCGATTCTCTGGGCGCTCTGCGAATCAGATCCGCCAGATCCGCTACAGTACCGCAGCATTGGATATTTTCGTACGTAATCCGCTTTCCGAAATCACGCGATGCGATCACGCTCAATTCGAGTGCTCGGATCGAATCGATCTCGAAACCGTCCAACAACGTCTCAGCAGAAATCGGAGACTTGTTGAATGCTATGCTGCGCAAGGCGTCCACAACAGATTGCAGAACGGGATCCCCGTTTGTCAATGTCCCATTGGTAACGAAGTCAGCCGGCGCGTTTTCGGACTTAATCGCAGCACTTTGGATCAGCCTTTGCCGATCGATCTTCCCCGTTGCGGTCCGAGGAAACTCATCGACAATTTGGATCATCGACGGCATCGAGATCGCCGAAAGCTTCTGCATCAGCAACGAGCGAACGTCCAGAGTTGTCATCGGAAGTTTCGATTCTACCCATGCAACGATTTGAGGGGATGCTGCATTCCGATCGAGCTTATGAACGAAGGAACTCACCACTCCTGGGATACGTTGTAGCTCGGATTCTATTTGATTCAAAAAGACCTTCTGTCCTCGAATCTTGACCATGGAATCCTTTCTTCCCACAAAATAAAGGATCCCATCCGAGTCGAAGTATCCCAAATCCGACGAATGGTACTCAATCCCCCCATCTATCTTTCGAAAAGGAAAACTCGGTTCACCTGCAATCGGCCAATAACCGTCCGCTAAGCGTTTCGAGGAAATGGTTATCTGGCCAACTTGTCCAGTCTCGACAGTGCGTTCGTGTTCATCGATCAGCTGGATATCGCGTCCGAGAACAGGAAATCCGATCGGTAAAGGATCCTTCACGACGGAACCATGCCCAAAAAAATACTGGGCGTAGGTTCGGGTCTCGGTCGCTGCCATCGCGTTCTGCAGAAAAGCTTTTGTATAGCTTTTCTCCTGAAACAATGCGACATCGGACGCAAGCAATGGTTCACTCCCTACGGAAAGAATTCGCAAGGACGGCCAATGGACACCGGCCGGGAATTGATGGAAAACTCCTCGCATCACGGAAACCGACATCGTGGATATGGTGATTCCTGAATCCTCCAACCAACTGGATAGATCCACCGGGATCGAAGGATAAAGGGATCGGATCCAACAACTAGCGCCACTGAGCAAGGAGCGAAAAGTCGGTGCAAGAAATGCACTGAAGTTTGGCGAGAACAACAAATCAATTCGGTCACTCGGTCGAACCGCAAGATCATTGATCTGACGCGCGATGTCCAGCAAGATGAATTCATGACTCATCGCAACCCCTTGAGGGGTTCCCGTCGACCCGGAGGTGAAAAACACAAAGGCAGGTGCAGAACCGGTTTGCTCAAACTGTCGAACGTCGTGTGATCCTATACGAGGCTCTTCCTCGAACATCGATTCCAAAATCGCTGCGCGATCGTCCCGCAACTCATCTGAGACTTCCTTGTCGACACCCTCGGATCGGATCGCTCGGTACGTGTTCAACCAATCCAATGCGTCTTGCTCGACGACAAAGAACGGGGCTCCAATAGGTGGATTCTCAAACCGCTCGGCCACTGATTCGGGGGGCTCATGAGGTGCCACCATGGAGCAAGTGCAACCGAGTCGCATTCCACCAAGCATCGCAGCGATATTGAGCCAATCATTTCGCGCGACGATGCATAGGATGTCCCCTGGTCTTACACCACGTTTTTCGAAAGCCCTAGCCGCTTGCCACGAACGGTCAACGAGTTCTCGATAACTGACGCTCGCTGATCCAACCACCGCGATGCGCTCTGGATATCTTTCTGCAACGCGATCGAATTCCTCGTGAATTCGTCCCGATGTTCCCAGCCGATCAAAGTCCTCCTGCAAATAAGGGCTGAAGTGGTTATCGAATAGTTCAGCCCATTCCGGGACTCCCCTTGATCTGGGAAATGTCACCACCAACGCGTGCGAGGAAATACTGGAAGATCGAGGCATTTTACGGTGCTGCAATCACTGAGACTCAGTTCTCTGACTCCACACCCTGTCGATTCTGAGCAACTCAAAACCCTGCGCTATGAGATTGCGACAGCTCTGTCCGTCGGCATCTGCCCAAGCGTATAAGTGTCTACACCCCAACGCTTTGGCATGGGTAATACGCAGTTGAATCAAGGCGTCGTGAACCCCGCGTTGTTGATAGGCAGGCGAAGTGACACCGGCCACCAAAACCCCAACCGGTGGTTTCATGAAAAGCATTCCTAAAGCGACTGGAGTCCCTTGATCAAAACCGCACCAAGTCACTAATTCCGGCTGGTCGAACAATTGAATCATATTTCGCTTCGCTACACGATGATTTTGAACCGGAGATTGGAATCCACTCAGATACAAGTCGAGCACCGTATCGTATTCATGGCGGACCGGTTGCCGGAACTCAAGCCGCGCGTGACTCTCCGATACGCTTCCTATCGGTTTGCGAAACGAATCAACTACCGATGAAGATTCCGAAGATTCCAAAGTTATTACGCTCGCAGGCTCCCTTTCTAGATCAAGCCCCAGCCTGGCGGTCGCATCCGTTGGCTCAAAGCCATGGCGACGCAGCACCTCGCCGAGGGTATCAAGATCGAATCCTTCCCTTGCGACAAGAGAAACCCCGAAGCTTCGAGGAACCCTGTATTCTTTTCGATAAAGCGTTTCGATCGCACTGAGGTCCTCCACGTTCTCGGGCCCAAAGTCGTATAAGCGATTGAAGTAGCCAACGTCGGAAAAATGAAGCAGAGTCGCTGCATTGAACTTCAGTACTCCTCCTCGTGCGGAGTCCCCTGTCTCCAGGTATCTGGAAAGCCTCCAAGTGTCATATCTACGAAAGGAGTCCAAGGCTTGCGCGAGACCAAAATCGCTCGTAGATCGGCCCGAGTGTGATGCGGGCCGCGTTCGCGGACTAGCTTGCATGGGTGAATAAAAAAGGATCAAAAGAGAGGATTTAGATGGCGATTAACTCGAGCCGACGTCAAGTCAGAGCCTTAGCTATCCACGAATCTCCAGGATATACCTATTGGCCCTTTTCATCAAGTTCTCGATGCTAGTTTTGCTTTGTGAAAAGCTTGGCTGCTCGACTGTTTTCCCACTCCCAACTCACACCTCAAGCCTCACCCCTCAAGCCTGCTTCACAACCTTCCATCCATCGATCGGCTTTACCGTCGCACAACTCGGCCCGACCGTCGGAAAGAGTCCCAAACTCACCGCCAAGGCGCAAAGTTCGCCAAGGCCAAGAGCGATCGGTAGCGAAAACAGGGTTCGGTTCAACACCGCATTGGGTTTAGCTTTGCGACCTTCGCGCCTTTGCGGTGAATCTAATTCCAAACGATTCGCAAGAGTGTTTTGGTTCAGCGTGAAATGGATTTTGCTATCGCAGCTTCTCCGCGATCGCGGTGAATTGCTCCAGGGCGGTTTGAAGGTCGTCGGCGATCTCTTGGGCTAGGATGTCGGGGGCGGGCAAGTCGTCGGAGTCCTCGAGACTCTGGTCCCGTAACCAAAAGATATCAAGGTTCACCTTGTCCCGCTTCATCAACTCGTCGTACTCGTACGATCGCCAGCGTCCCTCTGGGTTCGCCTCACTCCAACTGGCTTTGCGCAAGTGACGCTTGCCGGGTCGATACAGCCCGACGAACTCGTCCAAATCCGACCGCTGGAGCGAATTGGTCTTTTGCGTAAAGTGCATGTTGGTCCTCAGGTCATACACCCACAATGTCTTGGTCCAGGCCTTCTCCTGGGCAGGCTTGGCGTCGAGGAACAATACGTTGGCCTTCACCCCACCCGCATAGAAGATCCCAGTCGGCAGCCGCAACAGCGTGTGTACATCGCATTGCTTCATGAGATTGCGACGAACGGTCTCGCCAGCTCCCCCCTCAAACAACACGTTGTCCGGTACCACAATCGCACATCGTCCATTCACCTTAAGGAGCGTCTTGATGTGCTGGACGAAATTCAATTGCTTGTTCTTCGTGGTCGTCCAAAAGTCCTGACGCTCGTAAGCGTTGTCGTCCTTCTCCAAATCGCCCGCGTCGTTGACAATCGAAATGCTGCTCTTTTTCCCAAACGGTGGATTGGCCATGACCACGCTGAACCGTTCACCTGGATCGCTGGCTAGACTATCGACCCCCGATTTGATCGGACATGGATCGGCATCGATGCCGTGCAAGTAGAGATTCATGATGCAAAGACGCGCGGTATTGGGGACCAACTCCCAACCCTTGACGAACTTGGTCCGCAAGTGCTTCTTCTGGTCCTTGTCGAGCGTCTTGCCCTGATGCTTGGCGACGTAATCGTAAGCGGCCAAGAGAAAGCCCCCCGTTCCTGCGGCCGGATCGCAAACGGTGTCGTCGACCGTCGGCTGGACGCAATCGACAATGGCTTTGATGAGTTCGCGCGGCGTGAAGTATTGGCCTGCTCCCTTGGGGCTTTCGGCGGCGCTCTTGGAGAGCAAGCCTTCGTAGATGTCCCCTTTGACATCCGCATCCATCGAGGACCACTTTTCCACGTCGATCAAATCGACGATCAGTCGCCTGAGCGTCGCTGGATTCTGGATTTCTGGCCGAGCCTTTTTGAAGATCTCTCCAAGCATCCCAGGTTGCTTGCCAAGTTCCTCGAGGATGTGCCGGTAGTGGGCTTCGAGCTCGTCCCCTTCCCGCTTGAGCAGGCTCTCCCAGTTGTATTTGGCGGGAATAATCGACGGCTTGTTGTACGGTGGCTTCGTTTGTTCATGGGCCATCTTGAGGAACAGCAGGAACGTGATCTGTTCGGTATAGGCCATGTACGAAAGCCCATCGTCACGCAGAACGTGAGCGAAGTTCCAAGCCTTGTTGACAATCTGTTGGGAGTCGTTGTTGCTCATGATGTGACCTTACCAGTCTGGCCGATATCCTCGGGAAACCCAATTTCAAGGACCGTAATTGGGTCCTTCGGACCCGATATGACGCCGAACACCTGGACTCGTTGCTGATAATGGAACTTTTCGCCATAGGTTTCCCATAGCTCATCACTAAACTTGCAAGAACGTACGGATGTTTGGTCGTCAGAAACAAAGTCGACCGAAATCATTGCATCATCACCTAAAATATCGATGATTGAACCGCATCCATCGAACCCTTTGGGAGCATCGATTCCCGAGAGTTTCCTTTGAAACGCGAAAACTCTACGGCGGTCATCGCGGTTGAGCGAGACGACTCGGTCCAGTTTGAATGCTCTTCCGCTTACTTCGGTCATCTGAATGGCACCACTCGTTGGCGGAGTCAGGTGTTTCATCGCGTCTACGATTCGATTGACTAACTCTGGATCTAGCTCTTTATCGCGAAAGAATGTCTCATCTTCTCGTGATTCAAGCCAAGCGATACCGGTCTGCAAATGGCCGCAGATTCGGTCCAGCACAGACTTGTCCTCCTCCTGTTCCGTCGGCGGTATTTGATCGAACAGACTTGGTGCTGA
>QWPJ01000217.1 GCA_003671195.1 Planctomycetota bacterium | reverse complement strand
TCCTCTTCCTTTTTTCTTTTCTTCTCTTTGCGCCTTTGCGTCTTTGCGCCTTTGCGTTCCCTTCTTCCTGCCTTTGCGTCTTTGCGCCTTTGCGTTCCCGTCTTCCCGTCTTTGCGTTCCCGTCTTTGCGTTCCCGTCTGTCAGCAAATCGTCATGAGCTCTACAATTCGGCGACGCGGCAGGTTTCTGTGCCGTCAAGATTTCCAACCAGCAGCGATCCCATGCATCCGTTCGAGAGATACCTTCGAACCAACGACAATTCTTTATTGTCACTTTTGATACGCGGTGCGCTTTGGGGAGCTTCGTTCCCTTACCAAGCGGCGGTAGTATGCCGCAACCAGGCTTATCAGCGTGGGTGGTTCGAGATAACCAAGGCCGCCGCACCGGTGATTTCGGTGGGAAATCTCACTGCTGGGGGTACAGGAAAAACGCCCGCTTGCGCTTGGATTGCCAAGTGGATGCGAAGACGAGGGATTCGCGTTGCGATCCTATCGCGAGGTTACGGAGCGCTTGCAGACGGGCTCAACGACGAGGCCCGGGAGCTCGAGTCGCTGCTGCCAGATGTCCCGCACTTGCAAGCCTCCGACCGCGTAGCGAACGCTCGTCTTGCCGTCGAGGAGCTCGAGATGCAGGTCTTGCTTTTGGACGACGGATTCCAGCATCGCCGACTTGCGCGAGACCTCGATATCGTTCTACTCGACGCGACGAACCCTTTTGGTTGGGGCCATTTGCTTCCCCGCGGATTGCTTCGGGAGCCTCTCAAAGGGCTACGACGAGCCGACTTGGTCATCGTCACAAGGTGCGACCAAGTCTCCATGCAGGATCTTGCCAATCTCAGGACCAAGGTCCAGCGGGTCAACCCCAAGGCGGCATGGGTCCAGAGCATTCATGCCCCGGTACGATGGAAAAATGCTTCAGGGGAATCGCTTGAGCTCGGGGCTTTCGAAGGAAAACCTGCGATGTCACTGTGCGCGATTGGAAACCCCAAAGCCTTCGTCAAAACCCTTGAGGATCTCCGGATACCGGTTCTTGAAAAAGTCAATTTTCCGGATCATCATCCCTACAGCCCCATGGATGTGCAAGGCATTATCGAACGTGCCAGCCAGTGCAGCGTGCCCCCACAAGTCATCCTGTGCACCGGCAAGGATCTTGCGAAACTATCGAGCGACCGAATCGGACAGATTCCGCTTTGGGCTCTTGAAATCGAACTTCAGGTTGTCTCGGGGGCCGAGGTGCTCGACGAGCACCTCGAACGCCTGTGCGAATCGATCCGAACCCCATAGCGAAAAACAACCCATAGCGAAAAATAACCCGTAGCGAAAAACAACCCGTAGCACGAAATAAAAAAAGGCTCCCGGACGTGAACGAGTCCCAGGGGGGACGGAGGACTACGAGCTTCCGGGAGCCAAAGGTCATGCGAAACAAGCAATGACTGGGTGTGAAAAATGGCCGAAGTCAAACAAGGCAAATCCGTTTCCCCTGTTTGCTCCAGGGACCTTCGTTCGCCTAGGACCTAACGATCCAGAAGCATCCTTGCTTCTGGGGTTCGAGGTCCCTCTTTGGGAGCGACGAGCGAAAGCCTGCCAAATTCCGAGTTTGATTTTCAAAGATCTGTTCCTTGGCCTTGTGACCAACGACGAACGGTAGCTTAAAAAAAAACCGACTCGAGCGTCAACATCGATTTGCAATCCAGTTTGAAAAAATTGCCGACTCTTTGTAAAAAGCTCCATTGCTAGCAAAGCCAGACAAGTACGAAGCGGTCATTCGATTTGTTAAACTAGAGAGCTTGCATCGAAGATGCAGGACCGGGTATAAGGTCCTTGTGTCGAGTCGGTCTTTTTTAGGGAACTTGCGGCGACCTGAAGCATCATTGGCACAGGTGTTGCAATGTAGTACCCACATGGAGACGAATGCCAAAAAGGGTCTGCCGCGACGAGCCATCGTAACAGCAGCCCCAAAGGCAAAAGAGTTCCTGAAAATCGATCGGATCGTTCGATACCGGTGAGGATCTGGGACGCCAAAGTTCGTACAATGGGTTTAATCGGTAGGAGACCAAATTCGTTGGATTTGTAGAGATGATCATCCGATGCAACTGGACGCTCGCATTTTGAGTCGTCTCTTTGCAAAGTCGCCTTGACCGGTACGGATGGTCTTTCTCTGCGACATGGACTGCGAAGATTCCAAGGGTGCCCTGGTGTGTGACCAGCGGCTTCCGCGAGCAGATACGCAGTCCATTCCACGAAGTGTTCACGGGAGAGATAGAGCTATGCAGATTTCAAACAATTTTTCCGTTTCCGGTGCCGATGCACTGCGGTCAGCCTCCAAAGCTTCGGCTCCCAACGAGGGCCAAGCTGTCGCTAAGGCCGGGGGAATCCAAGAGCCGGTCGACCTGATCGAGCTCTCCCCAGAAGCCCTCTCGGTCGGCGGTGCCCAATCGACAGAGACTTTCCGCTCCGAGAAGGTCGCACAAATGCGCGAAGCCATCGCTGCCGGTAAGTACGATACCGACGAGATGCTCGAAAAGGCCTTCGACCGAATGCTCGATCGGTATCTCTAAGCCCGAGGCGATCGGTCCTTAAGCCACGCGTGAGCTTCTCGGTCGAACCGAGAAGCTCAATTCAACAGCGGTAACAACGGTGGCTCAGGCGAACGAATCGACTCGCCATCGCTGCAGAAACGCGCTTCGGCATACTCCGCGACTTGCTCGGCCGTCTCAAAGTACATCTCGTACACGGCGTCTTCGTCAAACTCGCAATTCTCCGTCGAGTAACTTCGACAAATCTGCGGACGAGTGTAATAAATCCCGCACCGATGGTCCGACTGCAAGTGCTTGCACGCCGTATGGACAAGCAAGTACCAGACTTCATCCTCGACAAAGACGCTTGCGCGGTCGTGCAACAAATACCAACGCATGAAGTCAAAGTCCTGATCGGTCGTAGGTTCCTCGATCGGCAAAGCAAAATATCGGCAGCACCGGGCCGTACAATAATCGCACAAGCTCTCGGACTTGGGTACGTCCTGACGCTTGGGCGTCTTGCCGTCGATAGTCTTTGCCGGGGTCAGAATTGGGTCGATGATGGTCGATGCCATAGGAGATTTTTCTAGATTTCCGAATCTGCGGACAATAGCGTTCTTGGACCGAATCGAAGATCATGGTCCAAAACCAACCCACAATCAAGTCCCCGGCTGCGATCCAGGCCAATCCTCATGTCCAGCCTGGGCAAATCCCAAGGCGATCTCTCCTAACGATTTTACTTATGTTCGATCAATTCCAATCTTTGATCGGGCCCTCGGAGGCCGAACCCTTTGCCCAAGCCCTCCGAGGGCGGCCAGCCAAATCGATCCGACCAAGGGTCGATCGAACCTGCCAAAACCTTCCTTTTGCTACCGCTCAAGTACCTTGGTTCCCCGCAGGCTTGAAAGTCACGGGGGGCCTGAAAGCCACGGGGGGCTTGAATGTCACCGCCGGGGCGGTGCGGCCTGGCGGGTACCTTCAGTACGCTGCTGCCGACTACTACATTCAAGACGCAGCTTCGATGCTCCCTTTGGCGATGCTCAAACTCGATCCCGACGACTGGGTTTGTGATCTGTGTGCGGCCCCGGGGGGAAAGGCCTCGGCGATCGCCGAAAGGCTCGGCACCCATGGATTTCTTCTTGCCAACGAAGTCATCGCTAGCCGCCTGGACGTCCTCCACTATACGCTTGCCCGCACGGGTCGCGCCAACTTCCTCGTCAGCAACAGCGATCCTCAAGAGCTCGCCGTCAGCCTAGCCGGTCAATTCGATAAGGTGCTCGTCGATGTGCCCTGCAGCGGCCAATCCTTGGTCGCTCGCAAGCAGCAGACGCAAAGCTCCTTTGCAGAAAACCACGTCGAACACTGCGCCGCACGCGCATTGCGGATCCTCCAATGCGCTCTGCAACTGGTCCGACCCGGCGGGCTGCTGGTCTTCTCCACCTGCACGTTTGCAATCCAGGAGAACGAGGCCCAAGTCGCCGCGTTGCTCGAAACCTATCGAGACTCCCTGTCCGCTGGGTCCTACCCGGAACTCGAGCCCTGGCGATCCCCACTGCTGGCGGGTTGCTATCGCCTATGGCCTCATCGCGACGATTGCGCCGGTGGCTTTGCCGCGGCGATCGAATTGTCCGATCAGATCGAACCGACGAACAAAATAGCCCAGACCAAGTCCACCCGTAGCAAAACGACCCGAGACCACGAAGCCAAAACGCGAAGGACCCAAGAGCGAAAACCCAAGGACCGCAGCAAGCTAGAATCTGTCGAACCGATGCTCGAACTGGGCGAGTTCCATCTGCAAAAGCTCGTCGAAAATCACCATTGGCTCGGTTATGAACCGGGTGCCTTCGCCTTCGTCGAACGGTTCGGGCATCGACTCGGCCACGGACTTCAACTGGCCAGGATCGAATCGAAGAGGATCGAACCCTACCATGGCTTGTCGATGCTTTTACCGACCCTCTTTACACCCGCGCACCGAATCGAGCTCGATACCAAGAACGCTAAAAGCTACCTGATCGGAAATGCGATCGCTCGAGGTCCAACCGACGAGTCTCTTGCGACCCCATGGTCTGTTGCCTGTTGGAATCTCAAGCCACTCGGATGGCTCAAAGCAGCATCGAACCGATGGAACAATTACCTACCTGCCTGGGCACGGTTCACGAGTTTTTCTGATGCGACTGGCGATCAGACCGCTCACCCGCAGACTAATGCTTGGCCCTCAGACGACGAACCACCCGAATGATCCTTTCGGCCCCGGCCAGGACCTGTTCTTCGGAAGTTTCCCACGAGAGACTCAATCGGATGGCACCTTGGACGATCGGCTTGCCGAGTCCCATGGCTTGGAGTACGTGCGAAGGCTGGCTCGAACCGCTGGCGCAAGCCGACCCGGTGCCGCAGGCGATACCCTCGCGATCGAGTGCCAACTGCAAAAGCTGTCGATCCAATCCTGGGAATGAGAGACTGGTCGTATGGGGCAATCGTGGGGCTTGTGAGCCCAGGACAAGCGCGTCGGGAATTTCGCTCAAGAGGATCGATTCGAGGAGTTCCCTAGCTTGCATCATCTTTGTGGAGCGATCCGACTGCTCCTGGACGGCCAATTCTGTAGCGAAGGCCATGGAGCTAGCAAGTGCGGGGCTTTCGGTTCCCGGACGCAACGAAGCTTGTTGAAACCCTCCAAAGAACATCGGTTCGAGCAGGACCGAATGCCGCACGAGCAACGCTCCGACTCCGACCGGGCCATGAAATTTATGGGCCGTGAGGGTCATGAGCTGAACGTCGAGCGCTTCGAAATCGACTGGGATTTTCCCAAATGCTTGGACTGCATCCGTATGGACAGGAATACCGGCCGGTTTGCTCAATGCGGCCAATTCGCTTACCGGTTGAAGCACACCGGTTTCGTTGTTGGCCAGCATCAACGAGACCAACGCGATCGACTCGCTCCGAGCGATCCAATCGCGAAGAGGTTCAAGATCGATTTGACCGGTAGACATGCATGGCAAGTAACGAACCTCACGACCTTGCTGCTCGAGCCTCTGAGCCGTCGCAAGGATACTTGGGTGCTCGATCGCAGATACGACGATACAACCGCTGCGTTTTGCGGCTAGACCGCAAAGAGCCAGATTGTTCGATTCGGTACCACCGCTGGTAAAGAGCGCCGAATCGCTTCGCATACCTCTGGTCCGGGCCTTGCAGAGCCTGAGCAACGAATCGCGTGCATCCTCGACGGCGGTTCGCGCCGAACGTCCCGCCGAGTGCTGGCTCGCAGGGTTGACGAACCTCTGGCCCAGAACCTGAGCAAGGTGCTCTGCTACACGCGAATCGATTTGAGTGGTGGCATTGTTATCAAAATAAATCACGGTGGAGTCTACCAGTTTCCAAAGGATCTCGATCCTATCGCTGGGCTAGTTCAACTGGGGCGTGCAGGCCCCGTTGGTTTAAGAGAGCCCAAGCCGCCATCGACTGCAAGGGCCTGCCCGGTAATCCAATTGTTCTTCGGATCGATCAAAAAATGGATTGCCCGGGCGATATCGCCCGGCTCGCCAAATCGACCCACCGGATGCATTCCGAGAGAAACCTCAGCGCTGCGAGGATTATTCCAAACGCGTTGGGTCAATGGAGTTTGGACCAATCCAGGAGCGACGGCATTGACACGAATCCGTTTCGAAGCGTAGGTCATCGCCGCAGATCGTACCAGACCCTCGATCCCAGCTTTGGCTGCCGCAATCGCTTCGTGATTCGACAAGCCGATGTGAGCAGCGGCCGAACTCATCAAAACGATCGAGCCTCCGTCGCTCATCCGCGTGACGGCACTGCGCAGAGCACCAGCAGCGGCCGAGAGATTCGCTTGCATCGTCGCGTCCCACTCGGCGCGGCTGGTCAAATGCATGGGCTTAAGCAGCACCGAACCGGCCAAACAAACGACGGCATTGAGCCCCTGCATCACTTCCTGCGCTTGTCCTAACGCACGATCGATCTGATCCCAGTCTGCGGCATCTGCGACGCAGCTTCCACTACCATACCCTTGAGCGAGGTTTTGAAGTTTTTCCGAATCGCGCCCGATAAGGAACATCGTCGAGCTTGTCTGCGATAGCTCCAAGCACAAGGCTTGGCCAATTCCTCCGTAGGCTCCAATGACTGCGGCTTTGATCGTGCTCATGGTAGGGTTGTCCTTCGTGGAATAGGAAGCGTTGCTCGAATCGTTAAGCGTCGCTTGGAAATCGCATGCATTCCTCGAACCCTAGAATCGGTTCGTCGAAAGTCATCAATCTTGTATGGTAGATACCTGTCAAGTGGGCACTGGATCCTTTCGGTCGGGACCAAAAAAAATCTTTTTGTCAGTTGACAACCTACATACAGTGAACCGTCCTCAAAGACGCAGGAACGTTGTGCCGAAACTCACCGTGGAGCTTCGATCGTCAACGAGTGCCGTTTGTCCACTCCGTATTGTTCACAGGGATTACATTGATGAAGAAGATCGTATCGTATGCTTTGGCAACTTGGATGTCCGTTGCCTCGATGTCCGCTTTCGGTTTCGAAAAGAACATTGTCGACACCGCAGTTGAAGCCGGCAAGTTCAAGACCCTCGCTGCCGCCTTGGGCGCCGCAGGTTTGGTCGACGCCGTCAAGGGCCCAGGCCCTTTCACCGTTTTCGCTCCTTCGGACGAAGCGTTTGCAAAGCTCCCTAAGGGAACGGTTGAAACTCTGCTCAAGCCAGAGAACAAAGAGAAGCTCAAGGCTATTCTGACCTACCACGTCGTCCCAGGCAAAGTCATGGCCAAGGACGTTTTGGGCGTCAAGGGTGCCAAGTCCCTCAACGGACAGCGGATCGACGTCAAAGTCGATGGCGGTAAGGTTATGGTCGACGGCGCTCAAGTTGTCGCCACCGATATCGCTTGCACCAACGGTGTGATCCATGTCATCGATTCGGTTATCCTCCCATCCGAAGATAACATCCCAACCGTAGCGACCAAGGCTGGTAAGTTCAACACCCTTCTGGCCGCTGCCAAAGCCGCTGGTCTGGTCGATGCACTCAGTGGCGACAAGCCCTTGACAGTCTTCGCACCTACCGACGACGCATTTGCCAAGCTCCCTAAGGACACCGTCGCGACTTTGCTCAAGCCAGAGAACAAAGATAAGCTCAAGGCCATCTTGTTGTTCCACGTCGTCGAAGGACGCGTTTACTCCGAAGACGCTTTGGCTGCCAAGTCCGCAGCAACTCTCCAAGGATCCAAAGTCGAAATCACCGTCAAGGACGGAGCCGCTTACGTCAACGGTGCCAAGATTTTGGCAACCGATGTCGACGCCTCCAACGGTGTGATCCACATCATCGACTCGGTCATCCTCCCACCAGCCAAGTAATTCGACTCTCAGCGATCCGTCGCTCAGAATCGTTGGCTCCGACAGCAATTCGTATCCGAATTGCGACTGAATCCCAAAAAAGCCGAGTAGCGCACCCTTGCGAGACTCGGCTTTTTTTCATTTGGCTACCCATTCGCTCGTGCCTCGCATCGGATTTCGTCGTACTCGTACTCAGCGAAGCGGTACTCAGTGAAACGGTACTCGTACTCGATGGCTGTTCGAACTGCAGCGATGCCGATCGTTGATCGAAGCGGTTCGCGGGAATTTGCGGACCAATAGGCCGGATTGCTATGCTGGATCGATCCGAGAACGAGTACGAGTACCGTCCGCCGCGGCGGACTGAGTACGAGTACGAGAAAACGCACGAACAAAATGGTGCACCAAAGCCGCCGCCGGTGCGTTGTTAACTTTTAGAATCGTGGTCTCCGGCGGCATTGATGACCACGGTCGCTGGCTAACCAACACCCCGACGATTCCCTCGAGCCTTCGCTCCTGGATTCATAGAATCCGGTAGAATAAGTCCGATGTTCCGAATCCCAGTAGGAATAGCTACTGCTGCAAACCAATCAGGCGATGAATTCGATGATCACTTCGAACCAGTGTCATGGACAAAGTTTCCTTCGTAACTGCCTTTGCTTGGCCGTCGTATTCATAGCCGAACAAGCAGGGTTGTCCCAAGGTTTTCAAAACCGTTTTTCGATGCCCGAAGGGCTCCTGATGACCGCACCTCGCGAAGTGGAGGTCTTGCTGAGCGATGCACAAGAAGCGATCGACGCAAAGCAATGGGCCGAGGCGAGCGTCACACTTGGACAACTCCTGGGAATCGAAGAATCCGCTGGCGATGGTCCACTGGGCGAAGACTACTTTCTTTCGCCAGCGGCAAGGACCAAAGAGGGTGCTCGAACGGTTTTAGGGCAAGCCAAAAAAATGCTCGAGAATCTTCCCGAGGAAGCCAAACAAGCCGTCGAGTTAAGGTATGGAGTCAAAGCACAGCAACTGCTCGAACAAGCCATCGATCAAAACGATGTCGGACTTTTGCACGAGCTATCGAGCCGCTACGGATTCACCGACGCAGGGCGCGACGCATCCTTGCTCCTAGCCGAACATCTGCTGACGATTGGTAACACCGTCGATGCGACAAACACCTTGGAACGACTCTTGAGCGATCGCTCTGCACGAGACCGATTCGGTGCAGGCCTAGGCGTATTGGCCGTTGCATCCAAGCTGGCTTCGAGCACGACGACCCAAGCCGCAAAGCTACTGGTCGAAGTCCGAGAGTTCTTTCCGAGCGTGTCGTTGGACTGGGCCGGATCCAAGGTCGGATGGAACGACAAAACCACTGGCGAATCGATCCTACAGAGTCTATCGAAAGAAGATTTCAAAAAAATCGCTGTCCGCATACGCCATCCTCGTTTCGAAGGAGGAGGCCTAGATCGAAACGCCAACACCGACGGTGGCCAGCCGATTCCTATCCTGCGATGGAGTGTCGACTTGCATGAATCCGCCCAGCACAAAGAGAATCTCGAGCGAACGCTGCGCAAGCAGTTGGCCGAAAGGCGTGCCCATCTGGTACCCACTCGTTGGCCGATCAGCTCCGAGGACTTGATATTCCTACCAACCTACGACCAGCGCATCCTGGCGATCGATGCGAAATCCGGCAAGATCCGCTGGCCGATCGTCTTTAGCGGCTCGCCTTTGGGGTATTCGATCGACCGAGGATCGAATCGAGATAGCTATGCCTTGGGCCTACCGGCACCAGACTATTTGGTTCGGAGGGTTTGGGGGGACTTTGCAACCAGCCAAATCTCGACCGATGGAAAACGAATCTTCGGCTTAAGCGGATCGTCAGCAGCCGAGGTCGGCGAGAGTTTCGCTGTAGGTCCCAATGCAAGGTTGAATCGCAACCCGATGATTCGAACCTACAACGTCCTGCAAGCCTGGAGTATCGCCGAGGAAGGAAAGCTGCTTTGGGAATGCGGCGGGGTCAATCGCTCCAGTGCACCTGACCTCAAAGGCGCACTTTTTCTGGGAGCTCCGATACCCGTTCGATCCGAGCTTTTGGTTCTTGCCGAACTCAATGGAGAAGTTTTCCTGGTCTCCTTGGAACCAGCTACCGGATCGATGAACTGGAGACAATCCTTGGTCGCCAACCAAGGCACTACCATCGCGCTGGATCCCCAGCGGAAAGCTTTTGGGCTAAGCCCGAGTCTCGAGGGTTCGCTGGTGATTTGCCCGACCCTCTCAGGTTTCCTGGTTGCCTACGATCTGAACCGACGCGAGCTGGTCTGGAGCAAGAGCTACCCCATGAACCCATCGTTGATGCCTGGCGCAGCTTTCAATATCGTCGGCGGAATGGACCTGAGGGAAACCGACCCGATGCTCTCTCGCTCCTTGGACACAGCCGTGGTCGTACATGATGGAGTCAGCGTCTTTGCCCCCTCGAACGGTACGGCGATCTACGGAATTTCCAATGCCGATGGGGCCGAGTTATGGCAAATCGGGCATGACGAAGGATCGATGTTCCGGTATGTCGCAGGGGTTTGGAACCAGCTTGCTGTGTTGGTTTATGCCCAAGAGATCGTCGGGGTGGATTTGCGGACCGGACAACCGGCTTGGGCGCCGATACCCATTCCCAATGGAGCACACGTCGTCGGCAAGAGCGTGCGATCCGATTCCAAACTGATCGTTCCTTTATCGAACCAGCAGCTCATCGAAATCGATTTGCTGCAAGGCTCGGTGCTTTCCGAAACACGCTGCGAAAAGGCGTTAGGGAATCTCGCGGTAGTCGACAATCGGCTCCTGAGTGCCAGTCCATTTGAATTGACCAGCTATTCGATCCGGGATCGCTTTCAAGCCGATCTGATCGCAGAGCTAAAGAACGCCCCAGGCACCGCTTCGGTGCTCCAAAAAGAGGGCGAACTGGCGCTTGCCTCAGGCGAAATCGATACAGCGATGGCCAAACTCGAAGAGGCCATCGGTTTATCGCCACAAGATTTCGATATTCGCCGATCGTTCATCAAAGCATTGACCATGGCGCTGAGAACCGACTTTGATCGCTACATCGAAAAAGTACGAAGTTACGAATCATTCGCCAGCGATTTGGATTTACCCACCTATTTGAGAGTCATGATCCATGGCCTCGAGAAACGCGAGCGCTGGAGTGAGGCCTTTGAAAAGTTGCTCGAACTCTCCGATACCCGTCTGTCTCGACGAATCGATCAGATGATGGATGGCAACAGCATCGATGCAAGCGCCCGATGGACCATTCACGAAGACGCATGGATCTCGGCGCACCTGGCAAGGATCGCTCGTCGTTTGTCAGACTCCGATTGGGAGACACTACGAGTCTCGATCGAGAAGCGACTCGAAGTCGATCCGAAACAAGACCCTTCGATGGTACGCTTGCGTTTGCAGCATTTCGACGGATTGCCCTATACCCAAACAGCTCGACTCAACTACGCAAATTCCTTGGGTATTCGGAGCATGGTCGATGCGGAATACCTACTGACCTCATCAGCGACCCGTGAGAACCCCAATGACCAAGCCGACCAAGCGATTCGCAAAGCCAAAGCAAGGCTCTACCTCAAGAGCGAACGGCCTATGAAATCTTGGCTCGAACTCGGAAAAGACGATGAAGCTTTTCTGACGATGGCCAAAGATCTAAGCGGCAAAAACGGACCGGGAATCCTTAGATACAACGCCCCGAACGCAATGCTCATTCGGTTCAAGGAACGCGAATTGGCCGATCTTGAAAAACATGTCTGGCCCCAAGGTAAAGTCAAGGTCACCTCGAGCTTCGCCGAAGCCAACGCCGTCGGTCAATTCCAATCGACCCACGAAGGATCGAACTTGTGCCAAATCGGAAGCATCGTCGGAGACTCCTTCCTGGGCTGGCAAGCCTACTTCAACAATGGCCTACTTCATTTGGTCCAACCCCAAACCGGGGAGGAAGTCCAGTACCTGCTCGATGTCGCAAGACTCGACAGGACGGTCACTCCCCGGATCCATGCAATCAACAGCATCCTGATCATCGAACTCAAAGACCAAGTCGTCGCACTGGATTTATTCCATGCAAACCTAAGTCAACAGGACGGTCAGCTTTGGAATGCCAACTTTGGAAAAGAAAATCTCGACCCAGAAATACCAGGACCTGGACGAGGGAGATCCAACACCATCGAACGCAATGCCTGGGGGCTACCGATCCCCAAAAAAGGATTCCGTGTCGTAGATGTTTCTCGCTGGGGGGTCATCGTTCAATCCGAAAATGAAATCGTCAGCTTTCATCCCCTCCTGGGAACCAAACAATGGAGCTTGCAAGGCTTCCGCACCGCTTCGCTCCTGAGCAAAGGTGGATTCCTCTACTCGTTTGAAACTGGGGCCAAAACGATCCAAAAAATCGACCCCAGCGATGGATCCGTTGTCGAGGAAATCGCTACCGAACAAGAAGGCTGGACACCACTGACCGTTGTATCGGATCGATGGTTGTTTCAACCCGTCCGGCAAGCCAATGCGGATCAATCCAGCCGTATGAAACTCCGGCTCGTCGAACCCTCCACCGGCGAAAATATCCTTCAAGCCGACCACACGCTCGATACGCGTTTGGCAATCGCCGGGGACCTCGGCGTTGTGGCTCTTCGAAGCGACGGAACCATGCTCTACTGGAACGCAAGGAAAGGGACCGAAAGCAAGTTCCAGGTCGATGTCGAAGGCAAATTCAGCAGCATTACTGCCCAGGTCTTTGGCGATATCGCCTTGATCCTACCCCATGCAGGGGCGATGGAACTGGACAATGTTCAAGTCTTCCCGCAACTGCGAAGCGATCCTACCGTCGCGGCTTGCGCAGGACGCTTATTTGCAATCCAAGTCGAGGACGGATCTCTTGCTTGGGAACGATCCCAGAGAGTCAAACACTTCCTGTTCCCGCTGAGCCAAAGTCGCCAGTCCCCCGCTGCGGTCTTTCTGCGCCGACTGACCCTTAAGAACGTTCGTGGCATGGCTTTGGATTTCACAAGCATCGCACTGATCGATGTGCGCACTGGAAAACTGCTCTACCAAAAGCATGACTTACCAGCGATCCGTGGGGATTCCTTCCGTCAGTTGCTCCTGCCTGCTCAAAATCAAATGTCGATCAAACTCTACGGAAACCTGTTCCAAATCGTCTGGACCGATGAGCCCTGGGAACAATCCACCCCGGACCCAGCAACTGGCGACCTGGCAATCGGCGAACTAGACTTGGATTCCTTCCAAGCTTCGGCCGAGGAACTGGCCGACAAAATCAAAAACGCGCCAGCGATCCCGGGCAACCTACCTCGAGAAAACGGGAATTTGGATCCTCAGATCCCTCGATGAGAATCACCTCGATACCGCGATACTATCGGAACCTAAAGCGATGGCGGGAAATCATCTTGATCCTGCGTCGCTACGGGCTTGCCGATTGGCTCAGCCGCCTGCGGTTGGATTTCGTACGAGATTGGATCAAGGACGAACAGGGGGTCCCATTATCGAGCTACTCCCGCGAGGCACGCGTTCGGATGGCGCTGACAGATCTAGGGCCCACGTTCATCAAACTCGGACAGGTCTTGTCCTTGCGTCCTGACCTTGTCGGTAGCGCCCAAGCCGCCGAGTTGCAGATGCTCCAAGCCAATGTCCCTGCGGATCCTCCTGAGATCGTCAAGACGACCATCGAGTCGGAACTCAAAGATTCTCTCCATCAACTCTTCGCGTCCTTCGAACCGGTCGCCATGGCCTCTGCGTCGATTGGACAAGCTCACCGCGCTACGCTCTGCGATGGCACCGAAGTGGTGGTGAAAGTCCAGCACGAGAATATCCGAACCAAAATCCATGAGGATCTCGAAGTCCTAGCTGGCTTAGCGAGCCTAGCTGAGCGAATCCCCGAGTTCGCCGTTTGGCGACCGCGTGATATCGTCAACCAACTTTCCCGCTCCTTGAAACGCGAGTTGAGCTTCACTCAGGAACAAGCCAATTTGACCATGCTCCGCGAAGCGCTCGAAGGCAAGCCGGGTATCAAAATTCCCGAGGCGTTTGCAAGCCATTCGAGCGCTCGGGTTCTAACCATGAGTCTCCTGACCGGGGAGTCGATCCATGCGGCGAGCGACCCAGTGAAATTCTCCGACGCCGACCGCGAGCAGATCGCCCGCAGGATCGCTGATCTGTACGTCGAAATGATCTTCGTCAAGGGACTCTATCACGCCGACCCGCATCCGGGAAATATCCTCATCGAATCCGACGGAACCCTGGGGCTTCTGGATTTTGGAATGGTCGGTCGAATCGACGATACACTCCGCGACCAAATCGAAGAAATGCTCTGGGCGTTATCCCTCAAAGACTCTGCGCTTCTTGCTGCCGTCGTCAAAAGAGTAGGCAAAGTGCCGCAGAACGTCGATGATTCGATTCTCTCAAACGATATCACCGACCTGATTGCCACCTATGGAAATCAACCGATCGAACGCATCGATTTGGCCAGCGCCCTCAACGATGCGACCGACATCCTTCACAGGCATCGCATCGTCTTGCCAAGCCAAATGGGGATGCTCATCAAGACCCTAGTCACCCTGCAGGGAACGATCGGCCAAACGAGCCCAAAATTCAGTTTGCTCGAAGCCATCGAGCCGATGTTCAAACGCTTGTGGAGAAATAGGCTCTCCCCCTGGCGACAAGCCCGCCGGATGCGACGCCTATACGTCGAGGTCGAAAGCCTCGTCGAGAAACTCCCGCACCAAATCAGTTCCGTCATGGATCTGGTGCAAAGCGGAAAACTCGACGTGCACCTTTCGCACCGTGGACTGAGCCCATCGATCAACCGTTTGGTATTGGGTCTGCTGACAAGCTCCCTACTGCTCGGTTCATCGGTTCTACTGGCTTACAAGGTCCCACCGTTGCTGTTCATGAACCAAGGCCCCTTGGGGTTGAAAGACATCTCCCTGATCGGCCTCGGTGGCTTCATCCTGAGCATGATCGTGACGATACGAATCCTATTTGCCATCAACCGCTCAGGGCACTTAGATCCTCACGGCGAGACCGACGACCAGGAGCCTTGGACCTAACCGAGTTCCTCGTCGGATTCGAAATCCTCGTCGTGCTCGAGTTCCCCGTCAAAATCCCCTTCGAGATTCCCGTCGAGATCCAACTCGAACTTCGTCGAGTCGTACGAGTAGGACTCAGGAAGGTCTTGGGAATCGTCTGAGGTAAACGCCGGAGCGTCTAGGATCTGAAGGTAACTCTCATAGCGTCGCGGGTCGAGCCGTCCATCGGCGACCGCATCCTTGACCGCGCAGGGCTCCTCGTGGTTGTGGGAACAATTCGGGTAGCGGCAATGGGAAGCAAACGGCCGCATATCACGAAACAGTCCGGTGAGTTCCGCCGGTACGATATCCCAGAGTTGAAATTGCCTTACGCCAGGTGTGTCGATGATCGAGGTCGACTGATCGATCCGAAACCACGCTGCGGTCGTTGTGGTGTGCTTGCCTTTTTGATTATCGAGGCTCACGGCTTGGACGCGTTGTGCAAGTCCGGGGATCAGGTCGTTGAGGATACTCGACTTTCCGACGCCG
>QWPJ01000072.1 GCA_003671195.1 Planctomycetota bacterium | reverse complement strand
TGTTTCCAAAGCGATCCATCCACAAGAGGTCAAGAATCAGATGTTCCAGGCAAGGTTCCAGGAACTCAAATCCACCGCGCCAAGCGTTTTTAGGACGGGATCCTATGGGGATTCGGCAGAGATTTCCCACTTGAAGCCAGAAGATTCCGAGTTTTACGAACGTCTCGAAGCATTCATCAAAGCGTTTTTAGAGGCGGACGAATAGGTTCCCCATAATCCCCCGGCATCGCTTACCGGGCATCGTTTATCGGGCATCGCTCATTGCTTACCGGGTGTGTGCAGATCGGTTTGAATCGCAACCATTGCCCTAGCGATGTTGCCTGAGAACGATCGCTGTTCTCTATTTCGTCAGCAAGAGTTTTCCTTGCTTGGTGCACCTGAGGCGGTAAAGCTGCCCGGCGTGTTCGATCCAGACCTCGTCGCCGCAGCGGCAAAGATCTCGGAACGGAACGATCTTTGGGAGTCGTGGCCCTGAGGATTTCTCGATCAAGTCGTCATCGGGGGGGGCTGGGTTCGTTCGGGCGTCTTGTGCGTTGGCGTCTTTTTCCATGGTTTTCGTTTCTCCGTCCCATCGATCGGTGACGCTTCGAGGCTAACGATTTTTCACAAGAAATTATGCGAAAAGGTACTTGGGGTGGATTGTACTGAGACTGAGTCTCAGTAACAATAGGTGGTAGGAGCAAGCCATCGGGACTCGTTTGATAAGAACAGGGACCTAGCCAGCCAAATTGACGATTCGCTTACCATCGTTTCTCGCTGTGAGGAGTTTTCTCCATGTCCACGTTTCAGCTTGTTGCTTTACCAATGCTGCTTCGCAACGCGAAGTATGACCAAGGCCGACGCGGCGGTTTTACCCTTGTGGAACTCTTGGTCGTTATCGCCATCATCGGAATTCTTGTCGGGCTTTTGCTTCCGGCCGTCCAAGCTGCCCGGGAGGCGGCTCGACGAATGCAATGTGCTAACAATCTCAAGCAGATCGGATTGGCACTGCACAACTACGAAGGGGCCCACAAGCGGTTTGCCCCAGGATTCATTTCGCAAGTCACGGGAACTTGGTCTGGGGTTGGTAATGACCCGGTCCCAGAAGCGGGTCCAGGTTGGAGTGTCTTTGCGATGATCTTGCCGAACATGGAGTTGGCAAGCCTTCATCAATCGATCCAGTTTGGTGTCCCTATCACCGCTCCTGAGAATCAAGTTGCCCGCAGCACCCGAGTCTCTTCCTACCAATGCCCCTCGGACGCTTGGAATGAGCCGGTTACGGTGTGGCCAACGTCGATCGGCATCAGGGATCTTGCGCATTGCAGTTACATCGGTTCGCTGGGGGGGGGAGATCCTGCCAACGCTCCTCGATACACCGCACTGTATGAGGAGTCTGCTTTCAATGGAATGTTTCATCGCAATCAAGCGATCCGGCATGCGGACATCACCGATGGGACATCCAACACCATTGGGATCGGTGAGCGGGCCAGCATGTTTGCCCCCAACGGTTGGGCCGGAGTGATTCCGACGGCGCAGACGGTTTTTTCACCGACAATTGCCCAGATGCGCCGACAGACCGTCGGGCAAACTGTCCGTCCGGCGATCACGATGGCGACGGTTCACGTACGCACTGGTGGGCCTAACGCTCCGACGGGTAGTCCAGGGGGATTTTGGAGTCCGCACACCGGGGGTTGTTTGTTCCTGCTGATGGACGGATCGACCCATACGATTTCTAGCACGGTCGATATGCAGGTCTACCGGGCGATGGCTGGCCGCAACGATGGCATCATCGTTACGCTGCCTTGATCGGCAGAGAAATTCTCACTCACAGCATCGATCCGTCCGTTTGAGCGACACTATGTTTTGGAGCGGTCGGCTAACGATCGCTCCAAGAGCGCAAGGGCTTCGAACTCGCGGTCCCCAGCGGTCTTTTGGATCACCACTTTGTGTCTTTCGAATTCTTCAGTGAGAAAGGCATTTTCGACCATCTCGCGTCTGCTCCAAAGGATCGACAGTTCGAGCAAGCTGTTTGCTGCACGATTCCAGCCCCAGAATGGGCGGATGTCGATGCACTCTGCGGCGCGGCAATCTGCGATAGCTCGATCGTTTGATAGATCCCATCGGTGGATTTGGAGAGGAATGGCGCGGCATGCGTTTCGAAGTACCCAGCCTACCGAGGGTTGGTAATCGGCTCGGGGAGTTCCTTCTTGGGTATTGCAAATTCCCAAGACGGCCTGAACCATGAGCAACGCGTCATCGACGATATGGAAAACAGCCCGATGGGTCCGTTGTAGATTCGAGAAGGTCGTCGATGTTTTGAAGGGTTTAAGAACCCAGGTTTCCAAGCGACGATCGACATGCGGTCCGATGGGCGATACGTGCATCCGCTCGTCGGCCGATTCGGTCGTGAGGATGCCTTCGAGGATCATTTGTCGGTCCCTCTGTTCCGGGGATTGGTCTCAATTCCCCCGGAAAAGCCGTTCGCCGAGGAAGCGATCGAGTTCAGGAATTTGGAAGATTTTCTCGGCGGTTGCATCCACGTCGTATTCGATTCGGCGATATTCCAGAAAGGGTGGATCGAAGATTGCATAGCAACTTCTCCAGTCTTCGTCCCGTGGTTGCCCAACGCTTCCGACGTTGATCATCGCTTTGGGCTCGGTAAGCCGGTATCTGTAGTTGAAGGAGTCGGGGGAAAGGAATTGGTAATCGGGGGTGAAAATCCCAGGGGTGTGGGTATGCCCTTGGAAGCAAAAGGTTTGGATCATACCGAAGAGTTTCTCCATCTTGCGGCGATTGAATATGTCGTCGGGAAAGACGTATTCATTGATTGGATCGCGGATCGAGCCGTGGACAAACAGAAGTCCGTCCTGGCTATGAATCCTTGGTAATTTCAGAAGGAAAAGGATTCGGCGTCGGGCGTCGTCGGGATTCTCGCTTTGTTCGATTTGTTGACGGGTCCAAAAAATGGCGCGTTCGGCCGATGCGCTGAATCCCTCTGGATCGTTGACCGCTCCATAATCGTGGTTGCCAATGACGCACACGGACATCTGCATGACGAGGTCCAAACATTCCCTTGGGTTTGGACCGTACCCGATGACATCGCCTAAGCAAATGATTCGGTCGACATTTTGAGACTCAATGTCCTTGAGCACCGCCTCGAGGGCTTCGAGATTGCCATGGATATCGCTGAGGATTGCGGTTCTCAAGATGGATGCCTTCGGTTTTTCATCAGAGGGCTGGGCTTATTTTCCTGACCGCAAGCGGTCCCCCAGTTGGTTATCCAGTTCGGGAATTTTGTAGATTTTGGCGATCGTCGTATCGATATCGTACTGGACTCTGCGAAAGAAAACCTTTTTGGCTTCTTGGTCGACGATGGTGTAGCAAGCTCTAGGGTCTTCATCGCGAGGTTGGCCGACGCTGCCGATATTGATCATCAGTTTTTCGCGTCCGAGGGTAAAGTTGTGGTCGCATTCCTCGGCGTAGATGAAACCCGGATCGGGGGTAAAGACCCCTGCGATGTGCGTATGGCCTTGGAAGCAGAACAAGGGGACCTTTGAGAAAAGGCGGTCCATTTTGTTTTTGTCATAGGCTGTTTCGGGGAAGACATATTCGTTGGTCGCATCGCAGGGCGATCCATGGACAAAAAGCGTCTTGTCCATCTGATGCGACCTGGGCAGATCATTGATGAAGTCCCAACGCTTATTGACCGCCTTGGAGTTGCCTTTGCCCAATTCCTCGCGGGTCCAAAGGATCGCCCGCATGGCGATGGGGTTAAAGCCGTTGGGGTCGAACACGGTGGCTTGATCGTGATTCCCCAAAATCGTCAGTTTGGCTTTCTTCATCACGATTTCTAAGCATTCGATTGGGTTGGGGCCATATCCGACAACATCGCCCAAACAGATGAGCTCATCGATCGACTGCGAGTTGATGTCGCCAAGCACTGCGTTTAGAGCTTCAAGATTGCCATGGATATCGCTGATCAACGCCTGTCTCATCGGACCTCCAGAACCAGCGTGCCCATCGATGAATTACCCATATAGGAACGACGAAGCGACCCTCTGGGGCATTCCGGAGGTTGGCAAGACGAATTGATTGGTCGGATCGAGTAGGAGAATCGCATAGAGGCATTCGGGGCAGTCTTCGGTCGATCGAGCTATTTCCGCAGGAAGTGTATCCGCTTGAGCGGATTTTGGGCAGGTCTAACCGATGCAGCTTGGGCTATCGATCAGGTTTATCGGGAGTGCGGTTTTCTTTTCGATAGTCCCAGGGGGCGACTGGGTTTTCGGCTTTCCAAAGTCCGCGTTTCTCATTTTTCGCCTCAATCTCCAGATCTGCCAAGGCCTTGGACTGGTTGTAGCGTTTGAAATGCCAAGCGTTTCCGGAGCGGATCATTTCGGCGTTGACGTGTGTTTCGCCCCGGTAGACTTGAGCCAATGGCCTCTCGAAATTGTCTTTCTTTTTCCAAGTGACCCGTACATCGGAGTCAAAAAGCAACTTTTTCAAAGCGTCGCTGGACTCCTTGCCGTACTCTTGTTTGGCCTCTGGTGCATCGGTCCCCTCGAGCTGGACCTCGTACTCTTTGCCCTCGGCCGAGCGGACTTTGATCGAATCGCCATCGATCACTTTGGTGACCTTGGCGGTGATCTCCTCCTCCTTTTCCTTGATTTCCTGTTTCGTTGCAGCTTCTTTGGATGAATCAGCCGTCTGACCCAAGAGCGTATTTGCCCAAAGGAGCGATGCGGCAAGCCAGCAACCAATGACCAAGCGCTTCATGAGGGAACCTCGTTGTACGTAGAAAAAAGGGTTTTTGCCTGAAGGCTTCCAAGCCTGTAAACAAGCGTCCTATACTATATCATTCTACCGGACCCCGATCGCTGGATCCTCAATTTTCCTTCGAAATGCCAACCCGCTGAGCCATGCCAGAGTCCCCCTCGTTGGAATCTTCAAGCCCCATCCCCCCATGCGAGCCACCTGTGCCTGCGCTAGGTGCTGGGAAATTGATGGTCCGTCGCAATAACGAGGGTTTTGCTTACAGGCCCAACGCCTGGAGGGGAGCCAGAGCCTGGATGATCAGCTCGGCAGTTCATACGATCTTGTTGACCGCACTGGCTTTGCTCTGGCAGCCAACCCGACGCGGGACGGGTGACCTGATCGACCGCCCGGTCGGGATCGCTGTTTTCCACGAAGCCAAGACCGGCGATCTGTACTCCTTGACCGATAGCAACTCGGGAAGCAAACCGGCGAGCTCGGCGATGCAAGCGGCTCGAGCCGAGACGGCCGCCCCGGTGGACCTGAGCGAACTGACTAAGGATCTGATCGGATATTCGGCCGACACCGGTGCGACCTCCAACGCGGTGGGGAAGCTAGGCCAAGGTATTTCGGGAACGGGGATTCAGGGGTCATCAACCCTAGGAAACAGCGGTCAAGGCCAAGGGGCCTCGAGCTCGGCCACCTTTATGGGGCTTCGGGGCTCTGGATCCAATTTCGTGTACGTTCTTGATCGCTCGGCATCGATGGAAGAATTCGATGGGGCGCCGATGCGGTTTGCTCGAAGTGAGTTGCTCAAAAGCATCGCTTCGTTAGCCGAGAAGAACCAATTTCAAATCGTCTTCTACAATGAATCTCCGGGATCGCTCAGCAACGGGGCATCCGGTGGCAGACTCCTTGCAGCCAACGATACCAACAAAGAAAAGGCTTCGCGTTTCGTCAAAGCCATCAAACCTTCAGGGGGTACCGAGCACATCCCCGGACTTAAAATGGGGCTATCCTATGCTCCGGACGTGCTGTTTTTTCTTACCGACGCGGCCGAGCCTTCGCTCACCGAATCGCAACTGGTCGAAATCCAAAATCGCGCCGACCGATCCTCGACGACCATCCATACCATCCAATTCAATCGTGGACCGGCCCCCAACGATGGAACTTGGATCCGCGAACTTGCCGAACGCAACCGCGGTACCTATCGCTACATCGATATTTCAGGACTCGAATAGAAAGTTCATAGAGAATGTCCAAGATCGTCGAATTGCATCACCCCTTGGCAAAACACCATTTGGCCATCCTCAGAGATCGATCGACCCCATCGGTGCTTTTCCGCAACCAAATCCGATTGCTCTCGATGCTCCTGGCCGTCCGGGCCACCGAAGACTTGAGCTTAACCGAGTTCGAAATCGATACCCCGCTGACTCGGATGCGGGTCTCGAGAATCGCTCAGCGCATCGCAATTATCCCGATCCTTCGAGCTGGACTCGGACTCGTCGAACCAATCCTCGAACTGATCCCAAATGCCGAAGTCTGGCACTTGGGAATGTACCGTGACGAGCAGACCGCCAAGCCGATCGAATACTACAGTAAGCTTCCCAAGGACGATCCGGCCCAGGTGGGCTTTGTGCTCGACCCGATGCTCGCTACAGGTGGTTCGATCCGCGTGGCCGTCGCGGCCTTGAAACGCTGGGGCGTTACCGACGTGCGTGTCCTGAGCGTCATCGCGGCCCCCGAGGGGATCCGCGCTTTGCACGAGGAGCACCCCGATGTATCCATCTATGTTGGGGCGGTTGATCAGGAGCTCAACGAACAGAAATTTATCGTGCCGGGATTAGGCGATGCCGGCGATCGTATTTTTAATACCAGACAGTAAAAACTCAGAATCCAACGCAGCGACCCATATCCCAATATGAACTCCCCGAATGACCCCAGTAAACGACCCCAGTAAACTCCGTTCCCATCGCTGGTTCGGACCGGATGATCTACGCAGCTTCGGACACCGATCGCGATTCAAAGGGATGGGGCTCGACGACCAAGACTTCGAGAACAAACCGATCGTCGGTGTGCTCAATACCTGGAGCGAGATGAATACCTGCCACTCGCATTTCCGCGAGCGGGTTCAAGAGGTCAAACGCGGGGTGCTCCAAGCCGGAGGATTTCCAGTGGAAATCCCTGTCATGAGCTTGGGCGAAATGCTTATGAAACCCACCACCATGCTCTATCGCAACCTGCTGGCGATGGAGACCGAAGAGGTCCTGCGGTGCCACCCCATCGATGCTGCGGTTTTGATGGGGGGGTGCGATAAGACGGTTCCGGCGATGCTCATGGGCGCTCTGAGCGCCGATATCCCGAGTGTTTTCCTTCCAGCCGGTCCGATGCTCAATGCCCATTGGCGCGATACGACCTTGGGCAGCGGCACCGACGCTTGGAAGTACTGGGCAGAGCGCTGCGCAGGGAACCTATGCGACGGTGAATGGAAAGAAATCGAGAACTGCATCGCCCGCTCGGCGGGAACTTGCATGACCATGGGCACCGCCTCGACCATGGCCTGCATCGCCGAAGCCCTCGGGTTGACCCTGCCGGGAGCTAGCTCCATCCCGGCCGTCGTGGCAGAACACTCCCGACTTGCCGTCGCTACAGGCCGACTCGCCGTCGAACTAGCCTGGACCGATCGGAAACCCTCGCGGTTGCTATCGGCCGGCTCGTTTGCCAATGCCATGATCACGCAACTGGCGATCGGCGGGTCGACCAACGCCATCGTGCACCTGATTGCCATGGCTGGCCGAGCCGGCCTCAAAGTCACTTTGGATGATTTCGATGCTTGGTCCAGGCAAGTTCCAGTCGTTGCGAATATTCGCCCGAGCGGTAAGTACTTGATGGAGGATTTCCATAGGGCCGGTGGTTTGCGCGCGCTCTGGAGCGGATTGCAGGAACTGCTCGATACGTCGGCAAAGCTCGTCGATGGTCGGACTCTGGCCGACTCGATTGCCCAAGCGCAAGTGATTGACCCCGACGTGATTCGCACGCCGAGCAACCCGATCGTCGAACAAGGAGGGACCTGTGTATTGCGGGGGAATTTGGCGCCTAATGGTTGTGTGATCAAAGCTTCTGCCTCAACGGCGCGGCTGCTTCAACACCGAGGTCCAGCGGTGGTTTTCGAAAACTATCCGGATCTCAAAAAGCGGATCCACGATCCTGATTTGCCCGTCACGGCCGATTCGGTTCTGGTCCTCAAAGATGCCGGTCCCCTTGGCGCTCCGGGATTCCCCGAATGGGGGATGCTTCCGATCCCGGAGAAACTGCTCAAGGCTGGAGTGCGCGATATGGTCCGAATCTCCGATGCTCGGATGAGCGGAACGAGCTACGGAACCTGTGTCCTGCACGTCTCTCCGGAGTCGCGTCTAGGCGGTCCCTTAGCCTGGGTACAAACCGGCGATATCATCGAACTCGATGTTCCGGCTCGACGCATATCGCTTATGGTATCCGAGGAAATTCTCGCCGAGCGCAAGTCGCAATGGAGCCCGGCCCCTGAGCATGCTTCCCGAGGCTATACCTGGCTCTACACCAAGCACGTGACACAAGCCGACCGGGGATGCGATTTCGATTTTCTCGAAGGTGGTGATTATGGAAAAGAGCCGGATATCTTCTAACCAACGAGAAATCTCAGAGCAGATGGGGGTGCAATAAGTTGCTCTTGGGGGCACAAAGGCCTTGGGTGGATCGAGTTGGACGCCTGAACTTGTTAAACAGTCAGCCGCAGGCGTACAGGCCCTCGTAGATGGCAATGATCCAGTACGCTTGCGGCTGACTGTTAAACGCAATGGGGATCTTTTGCCCGGTACTTGCCATTTGCATCTGGCCTCAAAATGAGTGTTTTGTTATTTTTCCAGTTGACGCCGCGTTATCATATTGCGTCGAGATGAGAAAGACGACTTTTCCGGGGTACAAGTACGCCACTCTGTCTATGGAGTTTATGGAGTTAGCTATGCCCAATGCATCGAAGAAAAAATCGGCTAAGGACACTTCACGGCGGCGATTGGTTTTGGAGCGACTTGAGTCGAGGGCCTTGATGGCCGTCGATGGGTTCATCGAGGCCCGTCACAATTGGTTGAATCCATCGGATGTCAACATGGACGGGTTTGCTTCGCCCATCGATGCATTGGCGGTTATCGATGAATTGAATCGATCGGACCGAGGCATCGATTCTAGCATGTCGATGATGGCCGATACCAACAACGACGGCTCGGTCAGCCCGATCGACGCGTTGGTGGTCATCGACACGATCAACGAGGGATTTATTGCTTACATGCCATCGTTTTTCCCCCGAGGTGGTTCGGGCGAAGACACTCAAAGTGAGGTGACGGCTGTGGACGATGGGGAACTCGTCTATGTCGCGTCCGATGCAGCAGAGAAACCTCAGATCGAGATCGATGTTCTAAAGAATGATATCGGAGAAGGTCTTAGGATCGTCGATCTCGGAATGCCTGGAACAGGAACTGTCGCTGTTCGAGCATCGACGAGCGACCCAGACAAGATGGTGGTGGTATACACCCCGAACGAATCGAGCGCCAACTACGACCGATTCCTATACATGATCGAATCGAGCGATGGCCGTCGGTCGACGGCTTTTGCTGCGATTAAGTACGAAGTTCAGGTGGATGAATCGGTCCGTTTCGAGTTGCGTATGCCAGAGAGCGTCGAAGGCTCCGCAGGGCAAGAACTCAATTTCCGGGGTGCGGATTTCTCCCCATTGATCCAGATCGACTATTCTGGTTTTGCCGGTGCCAAGGCAGGAGTTTACCTCTCGTGGGAGTTTACAGAGGGCTTCTCGGTCGGCCAGCGATTTGTAGGAGAACTGCTTTCACGCAACTCTAGTGAATTGGGAGTATATCCCGCATCCAACGGCTTATGGATGTTCGGCGATATCGCCGACGTGAACCGAATCCTCGCGAACCTCTACTTTAAGCCCGCCGACGGTTACTCCTCGCAAACCGGCATTCGACTCAACGGCTCTGCATTCCTATACAGCAGCATCGGAGTCAACTACGGCTCGGTGCATACCTCGACGCTTCTGAAGACAACCAAGCAGCCCAGTGCCGTGGATCCTGTTGCTCTCGACGATTACTTCGCTTCGGTTAGCCGCACAACGCCTGTGTTGCTGGATGTTTTGTCGAACGACGATTTGAAAGCTTTCGCGGCCAACCCAGGAGAGATCACTGTTGAAATTACGCCATGGGCCTATTCCGATGCGACCGTCGAGTGGGACCCTGTGACCCGCAAAATTGTCTACACACCGGGTTTTTTAGGGGCCTACAACGTCAGGTCAGGTGATCAATTCGCTTACACCCTCCGAACACCTGACGGAAAAGCAAGCCAAGCGGTTGTCACGGTCGTCCATCAAGACGCGGTTTGATCGATAGCAGATCGATTGCAGCTAGTGCTCAACGCGACGGAGCGAGCAGGTCTTGCAAAACCCGCTCGATTCGCTCTTGAGCCCCTGGGGCTACCCATAACCAAGACTCGTCAAAGCCGTCTTTGAATGCAGCATCGGTCGGAACATAACCAGTCCAGCATTCTCCATAGCCGACCGGTAGTAGCGGCAATGCTCCGCTAGCTTCTTGGGCGATATGCTGGTATCCCACAAAGCTTTCCCCAGGAAAAAGTACCATTCGAGCAATGCCCAAATCAACGCAGGGCATGTCGATCGGCTGCTTTCGGACTTGGACCCTGTGCCATGAGGCCAAACCCATGGCCGCCAGAATCCTCTTCTCGACCGCTATCGAACCGTCCTGGAGGATTCGCTCCATGGCTTCCTTTTGCAACGGCTCGGCGTGTGAATAGGTAAGTTCTAGGGGCAGATTTCGAAAGCCCCACGTCTCGGGCACAGGTTCCTTTTGGACCCCTTTGCGATTCGCAAGCATCGCTTCGTAGATCTTGCGGGTCAGATCCTCGCGAGCTTCTGGCGAACCGTCATTGAACTTACCTGCCGTCACATCCCCGCTGCATCCAGAGGCATAGATCGGATGGATCGATCGGTCGAGTCGAGCGAGTCGTTTGCGAGCCAGTCCGACGAAATCCGAGGTGACTTCGCCTCGTCCGTAGTAACTCATCGGATGGGTCGCGTACGCATGGTACTCGACCAAACACTGATTCTGACTCCAAAAGGAAATGGTGCGCAACATCGGATCGATCAGCCCTTCGGGGGCCTGTTGGAAAATCGGATCCCGACCGCTGCTACTTCCTCTGGAAAAGCTGACATTCCCCGAGCTATCGACGATTCGTCGATTCGAAGCGACGTCGCTCACGACGGACTGGGCGTATCCGACATGGGTCACCGGTTGGGCATCTTCGATTGCGGCAGACAAGGCATGCTCGGCTCGCGTTAGCACTTCCTCGTGAAAAGAACGGTCGTACAGTTCGTTCTGCAACCCGACCTTATCGAGCAAGTCCTGGGCACCCGAGTCGATCACTGGAGCATCGTGCTGGTGCAACGAACTGACGAGCACTCTCTCGGGCTGCGTGCCTGCAACCTTGGCCAATCTCGATCGCCATGCGTCGTACGATTGATTTCGGATCTCGCACCAGTCGATCGCCACGACGACGATTGGTGGTTCCTGTCCCAAGAGGACAAACCCGTGCAATTCCAATCCATCGCTGATCGATTTCGATTTCGCTGGGAGTATACCCATGCAACGATGTCCAAGCGGGATCGTTGCATCGATCTTAAAGTGTCCGAGTTTGGATTCAACTTCCTGGGCGATGACTTGGCCGCCTGCTATCGAATAGAGAGCGACCGTCCATACAGCGAATCTTAATACGATGTGTTCGGTAAGTTGCATCGGAGTGCCTAACGTGTTTTTTGCAAAGCTGGAGACTCGCCCCCGACATAGCGCCAGTTTTTGATGTATCCGATCAAATCCGCGAGGGCTTGTGGGTCCAACTGGGCCTCGATGCCTTCGGGCATCAGCGACACTCCGCTGGATTTGATCGCCTCGATTTGGGTTTTGTTGAGCACAAGGCGGTCTGAATTTTGGTTCTTCAAGATCAAGTGTTCCGAAGATTCCTCGACGACGATTCCGTCGTGGATCGTTCCTTCGTTCAATTGGACTCTCACGCGATAGTAGTTGTTGTCGATCGCGCGATTTGGATCCAAGATCGCAACGAGCAATTGCGTTGGGGTTTGGGTGCGAGAGTCGGATATATCTGGACCGATTCCTACCCCCAGTCCGTCTATTCGGTGGCAGGCCGAGCAATGCTGGATGAAATGCTGCTTACCTCGTTCGAGGTTCACCTCAAGGCTCAGGCAATCCGTGTAGCGGTCGATGACCTTCTGCCGGTCGGCTTGGACTCGGCCTGAGAGCCATTTAGCGATTCTCGGTTGCAGATCTCCAGTGACTTGCATCAGCGATTGGATTTGGCTCGCATCTAGACCTGTGCTGGAGATCTGTTGGCGATCGATAGCATCGAGCCACCTCGCAAGCCGATCGGGTCTACTTCGGATCGCTTGGAACATCACCGAGCGCATCGCGGGAGTTTCGCCGTCAAAGTTTTCCAAGATCCAGTCAATACTCGATTTCTCGTCGAGTTCCGGCTCATCGGTGTGTTTAGACCAGGCTGCAAGGTACTCTCGACGAAGGTCTGGATCCTCGCAACGCTCGAGCGCCGTGCGCAGTGCCGTCTTGCACAGTCGGGATTGTTCAGGAGCAATCGGCTTGGCTAGAAGTTCTGCGATACCCGAATGGATCTTTGGAGAGAACTGCGGGTTTGAAAGGGAGTTGGCCCAAGCGGTCCAAAGAGGACTCTGGGTGGCCAGCCAGCGGGAATCGGTAGATTTCGCGATCCCACGTGCGACGGCTAAATGAAGGATGATCTGTGGCTCGAAGATCAAGCGGCGTTGCGTTTCGTCTTGGGGTGGCCCCGACTCGAGCCTTTGGAGTGCAAGTGCAGTCCAGGTATCGCGAGCCGTGATCCAACGAGCGTCTTCGGGTGCCGCAACCTTGGCGACCAAGGTCTCAAAAGCGGTGGTTGAAAACGTTCGGATCATCTTCTTTTCGTCCAGTGCTTTTGCGGCTTGTTCGATCCAAGGCAAAGCAAAAAGTTCTGGTTCGGAGCGGTATACCGAGCTGATCGCCATGAGCCAGTTTGGATCATCCGCAAGGTCGATCGATCTTGCGACCGCCGCTTCGAGCAGTTCCTTCCGGTAGGCAAGATCCCCGGATGGGATCTTCGGATACTTGGCAAACAGGTCCGCAAGGTACCAAGCGCAGTGGGTTGCTTCTTCTTGGTGGGCGTCTCGAAGGACCAGCGGTGTCGTACGGAGGATCGCTTCGGATTGCGTGTTGGTTTGGCTTGCCAGACGCCAAAGCGCAGCGCGGAGGGCAGGGTCGCGATGCGAGGGATTCCTCGGGTCAATCAAGCAGGTTTCCAGCAAAGTGCGCCAACCCTTGCAAACAGGGTCGGGAGAGGTTGTAGACTGCGGCACTGCGATTTCAGAAGCATTCAGCATATAGAAGGCTCTGAGTATTCCTGTCGGGTTTCTCGGTTGCAATGCTACCCTTTGGACATGCTCGAGAAGGGCATTGTGAATCGTCGTCTTTTCCGCAGAGTTTCCTTGGGCGACGCGTTCGAAAAGGAGTCTAGCTGCGGTCTGATGCATCCATGCTCTGGGGTGATCCAACAGGGAGCAAAGTTCGCTGGTATCCCTTGTGGATAGGGGGCGTTGATGCAAATCCAGGAAGATCGGATCGACAGCAGGAGCGTTGCGACTTACGACACGGTAGATCCGTCCGCAATCGTCACCCCAGCGCTCATCGCTGCGTTTTTTGAGTTCCTCGGGAACCCAATCCGGATGCTCGATGACCGCACGATGCATATCGACGATGTAGATACCCGCATCGGGGCCTTCCTCGAGGTTGACGGGTCGGAACCAAGGATCGCGGCTGGCGAGCCACTCCGAATCGCGTTGGGGCTCTTCGGGAACCGTTCGTCCGGAAACTCTGCCGATCCCGACTCGGTGTACAAGGCTTCCGGTCGGTTCGCACGTAAGAGCGTTGCCTAGAGATGCGCCTGGCAGGTGCGTGCTATGGCTGATCAAGACGCCGCAAGCTGCTGTGAACTGCCCAGCGTGGAGGTTGGAGGTGGTCCAAGCCGAGACCAAGGGTCGCACGGTGGATTTCTCTCCGGGTGGGAGAACGGGAGTTGTCATTGGCGCCAGACCGACCAGTGGACTCATGGCCGCTTGCCCAGGTTCGATGACGACAGAGTCACAAGGATTTCGGTTGCTGCAGAAGTACCGGTTTCCAAAACGATCCCAGCTCATTCCGAATTGAGAAGGCCCCCCGATGGCGCGCCCCGACTGGCCGATCCAGTCCCAGCGAAGGTCGCTATTGGAGATCGAGAGAGTTCCTGGGCTCTCGGCCGTCTCAGGCGGGGTTGAACCGCCTCGGTGCGAGATCTTCGAGCTGCGTAGCCCGTTGGCCAGATAGAGCGCACCGTCGATTCCGAAATCGGGGTCGTTGAATCGCAACTGCGGATTCTCGACGGCGAAACCTTCAAGCCACTCTTCGGTCCGATCCGCTGTGCCATCGCGATCGGTGTCGCGTAGAAAAAGCAATTTACCACCGACGCTTACCAAAGCCCCGTCACGGTGCAATTGCAAGCCGGTCGGAAACAAAAGGCCTTGGGCAAAAACCTTGGCCCGATCGTAGCGACCGTCGAGATTTTCATCCGTAAGGACCCGGATTCGCCCAAGCCCTTCGTTGGTTTGGTTCGTCGGGTAATCGCTCATTTCGACTACCCATAGTTTGCCAGCGTCATCGAAGCGGATGGCAACCGGGTCGATCACATTGGGTTCAAAGGCGGCCAATTCGATCCGTTGGTGCTCAAGGAGTTCAAAGTGACTCAGAGAATTCTCTGGGCTTACGGCCGAATCAGGCCCCTGATGCAAAACGACCGGCTTGGGCGTCGGCAGGTCGGGATGCACCGAATTTTCGATGCGAAGAGGTTGGTCGCCCGGGCTGCTTTGTTTTGGTGCGATTAACTGATGGACCAAGGACGCAAGGGACTCGACGACGCGGGCTTCGGTCGCCTCTTCGAGGCAGCTCGTTCTGGCCCTCCAGGTGGTATAGCCACCGAGTGGGAATTGGTCGGCTGGGGGTAAGTATCCCAGCAAATCATTGGCAAGCCCAATGTTGAGCGTCACTCGAAACGGGCTCGCAGCGCGCACGGCAAGTCCGGTGGCGTTGTAGGTCTCGGTCGGATAGCCGACGATCGCCATATCGCCGACTCTTAGCGCCTGGAGTGGAACTTGGCGGGTCGGAGGCATCTTTGCAAGGAGCACGGTTTCTCGGGCATAGTTTTCTTCGATGTTGCTCGGTAGTCGATCGGCGAGTTTCGATTCGACATAGGAAGTCGCCTGCGCCAGTTCGTCCGGATCGGCCAGACGAACCTTTGCGGAGAGGAATTCGAGCCTTCCTCCGAGCACGGAGCGATCCTCGTGTTGGATCGATGGCAAAGCGCTCAGGATCCGCGCGGCGACATACGAACCGACCTCTCGGTAATCGAAGGCTTTAGCCGGTCTGGCAAAGTCGATGCAGTTGGCGTCGCCGCTGGTGGCGTTGGCCATGATGCCGACAAAGGCGTTTGGATTATCGGGGCGGAGTTGTTGGGCAAGTTCCTTGGCGACCACCCCGAAGTAATCGGAGGATAAAGCCGGTGCACCTGCGTAATGCGTCGAAAACGAAGCTAAGACGGCTAGCGTTTTGCCGTCTTGGGTTTGTACCGAAAGGATGGGGATCGTTCGATCGACTTCAGCGGTTTGTCGGATCTTGTAAGGCGAGTCGTGACCGGGATTCATCGCCACGAGGTTCGTTTCTTGGCCGCTGAAAAGTACCCCACCGGCGTGTCCTGGTTCCATGAACCAGCGCCGGCAATGGATAAAGCGATCTGCATTGGAAACGCCGCTTCCAATTTTTGCCGGGGTTCTTTTGCGATACGCTTCGATGATCGATTCGGCGATCCAAACCGGCATTTTCTCAGCGTAGTCGTCTTGGGCGGGTGTCCCATGGGCCCCCATAAGGGCCGGTGCGGAATGCGAATGGGTGGCGCTGATGAGCACCTGATGGGGCTCGAGGGGAATCTCTTTGGCGACGATCGCTTTGGCTTGTTCGACAATCCAACCGGGCACGCCCAAGCTATCGACGACACAGACAGCAATCGCTTCGTGGTCGGTCCCCGGCAGCTCTTGTTCGATGACCAGCGATCGAGCGAACAGCGAGTCGACGATGCGCTCGGACTTGCCTGCGACAATTCCGCCGCTTACCCAGACCGGAAACGATTCAGGATCGATATTTTTTGCGTAAGCTCCAGCCAAAAGGCGATTTCCCTGTAGTCGATTGGCCGGTTGCGAATCGTTCGATTTCTCATCGAATTGGGGCCATCCAAGGCTCGCAGTGCTCGCAAGCACAGCGAGCGTCAGGGCCGGACCGATGGCGTTTGGAGGCCTCGATCTTGAAAAAAGAAACCTGGACAACAGCGAGCCGAAGCCCTTGAGGAAATGTACGGAAACTTGGGGAAAGCCGGGGCTGAACATAGGAGATATTAGGGATAGGCGGGGATTGCAGGGAGGGAATCGCAGCTCTTTTTCGGGGGTGCGAGGAGCTCGATTTTAACAGGTTCAGGGGGCTCAAGCTGGCTGTTTTAGGTTCTAAAACCGGTTTTAACTCGATGGAAACCGACGGTTTTTGCACGATTTGGCCTTTCCATGAACCGATTCTTTGTCAATGATATTGCCCCGTTTCATTTCAGGACAAAGTACATTGGAAGTGTTCGTCGATCATGAGCCAACAAATCCTTCAAGCCGTTGAACAGCCTTATCTCAAGGAAAACGTGGATGCCTTCGAGATCGGAGATACCGTGGACGTGCACACGAAGATTCAGGAAGGCGTTAAAGAGCGCATTCAGATTTTCACCGGCACGGTGATCGCCAAGAGCGGTTCGGGTTCGCGTGAAATGTTCGTCGTCCGCCGCATTGTGGCAGGCGAGGGGGTTGAGCGAAAGTTTCCCCTGCACTCGCCTAAGATCGAGAAGATTGTTGTTCAACGTCACTCGGTCGTCCGGCGGGCCAAGCTCTACTTCTTGCGAGACCGAATCGGCAAGGGTGTGAAGCTTCGCGAACGTCGCGAATACTAATCGCTGAGTTGGCTTGTTATCGTCTCGGGTTTCGAACTCAACTCGAATCATCGCATCCGTGTCGGCCTCCAAAATCCACACGGATCACACGGTATACAAATCACACGGTATAGAAACTGCGTTTTATCGGAACGGGTATCGCATCTAGGTACCAAGTTCCGTTAGGGTCGAGTGTTTTGGACCGCGAGGATTAGGTGGCCGGATCATGCCAGCCTTTTACTGTGTTTTTCGGGCAATCTTCGTTTTGCTAGCCAAATTTGCCTTTCTGGCACTCCTTGGCTTGGCTTGGGCAGAAGAGCGACAGCTCCAGGGGGATCCGAATCAAGACCGTTCTCCGGTGGATCTTGTAATCTCTCAAGATGGTCGTTGGATTGCTACTGCCAACCAAACGTCTAGCACCGTCTCGCTTGTGAGCTTGAGCGATCGAAGTCTTTGGGATGAGGTGAGCGTCGGCCAACACCCGAGTTCCATCGTGCTCCATCCAGATGGAAAGCACCTTTTGGTCACCTCCAGTTATGCAGGCACGTTGCATTGGTTGCGCGTTGACGGCCAGAAACTTCAACACTCTGGCGAACTGCAACTTGGTTTTCAACCGACAGGGCTAGCCTTATCGGCAGATGGCACCATGGTGTATGTCTGTCTAACCGATGCCGATGCGGTTGCTGTAGTCGATTTCCAAGCATGCCGCCTGGTACGAAAAATCGCAGTTGGACGTTGGCCTCGTTCTCTAGCGATCTCCAACGATGGGACACGAATTGCGGTGGGAACAAGCGGCGATCGCGGGGTTTCGATAGTGGACCTTCAAGAGGGTAAATTGCTCCATGTCGATCGGTTCGTCGGCTTGAACATAGGCCACATGCAGACGTCGAGAACATCGGATCAAGTCTATTTTCCATGGATGGTTTACCGTCGTAACCCGATCAATGATCGCAACATTCGACTCGGCTGGGTCATGGCAAGTCGACTTGGGCGAATCGGTTTCACCGACGGGGCGCACCGTGAAGCGTTTTCGCTCGATCCGCCTGGCAAGGCGATTGCGGATCCACATGGTTTGGCGCTGACTCACGATGAGCAGAAGGTTCTAGTGACCGCATCGGGTTCCCATGAGTTGTTGATCTATCGGAATTCGGGTCTCCCATTTTTGGATCGGGGCAGCACCGACCATGTCGATCCGGAGTTGCTCAAAGATCGTGAGAGGTTTGACCGGATCGAACTCGGTGGGCGTCCGATGGGAGTGAAGGTTTCTGCAGACGATCAGACTGCTTATGTCGCGAACTACTTGGACAACTCGGTTCAGGTAGTCGATTTGATCGAGCGAAAAATCGCCCAACGGATCTTCTTAGGCGGAAACCAAACCGCTTCGTTGGCTCGACGAGGCGAAGCGATTTTCTATGATGCGAGAAGGAGTTTGGACCAATGGTACTCTTGCCACTCTTGCCACTATCTTGGCGGATCCAATGCAGTGGCTATGGATACGTTGAACGATGGTAGCGCGTTTACATTCAAGACCGTTTTGCCTCTTTACGCTCTGGATCAATCCGGGCCATGGACATGGCATGGTTGGCAAAAGGGGTTGATCGACGCGATGGAGCATTCGCTCAAGACGACGATGGTCGGCCCGGATCCGACGCAGGAGGAAGCACAAGCGCTTGCTGCTTTTCTCTCCTCCATGCGATCCCCTCCGAACCCCAATCGAACCGACAGCGAACCGATCGGTCCGTCAGCCGCTCGCGGCAAAGAAATTTTCTTCGGCCCGAAAGGAGCTTGTTCGGATTGCCATTCCGGAACGGCAGGGACCGATCACCAGATCCATGATCTTGGGCTAGGGTCGTCAGACGACGCTTACCAAGGTTACAACACTCCGAGTCTCCAGGGGGTATTTCGCAAGGTTCAATTATTGCACGACGGGCGGGCGTCGACGCTCGAGGAGGTGCTCAAGGGCGAGCATTCTCCGGATAAGGTCCACGGTCAGGCCTTAACTTCGGAAGAGACACAGGATCTGATCGTTTATCTCAAGACCCTATGATTTGGCGACGAAATACACAGAGGCTTACTTCGAGTCTCTCAGGGGTATGGACTTTGGTTGAAGTTCTTCAGTCGAGCAATTAGGATTCAGGGACTGGGAGAAGTTGGAAGATTGACGAAACCTTTTGGTTTTAAGAGGAAGATGCGCAATGGCTACGGATAAAGATCAGACCTATTACTCCGCATGTCCTGTTTGCTCGTCGACCTATAAACCCTGGCGTTCTAAGCAGGTAGGAGATCATCAATACCGCATGGATCTATGCCAGGGCTGTGGTTATTGCTTTGTCAACCCACGTCCTTCGTTAGAGTTTTTGATGGACTATTACGCGACGTTTGGGCATGGAGACGCAGAGATCGCCCAGGAGCAGCCGACGCTCGAATCGGTGCAAGAACGCGAGAGATTGTTTCCGAACTCCACGGTGGATGCGAAATGCTTGGTCAAGACCATCCGATCGCTGTTGAACCGATCGACCGGGGCGCAGAGGATCAGCAACCGTTTTCTGGATGTCGGTTGTGGATATGGTTTCTTTTCGCGAGAGGCCCAGCGAGCGGGCTTTGAGGTTCAAGCTTTGGAGTTAGCGCAGATCGAGCGTCAGATCGCCCACCGGATGACCGGATTGGATCCAACGGCTTCTTCGTTCGAGGAGTATGTTTGCGAGCCAACCTCTTTGGGGGTGGTTCTCATGAGCCAAATACTCGAACACGTTTTGGATGTCAATTTGTGGGTCGACAAGGCGCGTGGTTTGCTTGAGCCGGGTGGCATCTTGGCCATCGCTCTGCCGAATTATGGGAGCATCACCCGGCGTTTGCTCCAGGAGCGAGATCCTTTTGTCTGTCCGCCGACCCATTTGAATTTTTTCAGCCCTCGAAGTCTCTCTAGTTTGCTAAGAAAGCATGGGTTTGAGGTTGAAAAGATCGAATGGGTGTCGCGATTACCCAAATCGACGTTCGAGAAACGCTGTCCAGGTTTCGCAAAGCCAATTCTGCCCTTGGTTCACCTGGGTACTGGTCTGGCATTGCAAGGGGTCGATTGGAGTCGATTGGGGATGGTGATACGGGTTTATGGGCGAAAGAAAAGCTAGTGGCTTGAGGCAAGGGGCCGCTCCTGGGGCCGCAAACCGAGTAAAATGCTTCCGGTACTGGGTGCCAAAGGCTCTCCTGAGGGTGCCCCCCATGAGGGTGCCCCCCATGAGGGTGCCATCGTTAATTTCGCCGCAACTTCGCTGCACTGATGAGGGCTCTTGAACTTATGCGCAACTCCTACCAACGCTGTTTTTCGATGTTCTGGGCGCTGTTGGTTATGCAAATCGCAAGCCGAGGGTACCCGCAGGAGGATTCCTTTGGAGTGGTTTCCGAGGTGTTCGAGCGCCGATGTGTCAGTTGCCATTCGGGAGCCAAGCCCAAAGGGGGTTTGGGGCTGGAAACTTTGGGCGCAGTTCTCCAAGGGGGAGAAAGCGGTCCATCGATCGACGTCGTCTTTCCCGAGAAGAGCGTTTTGTTGGATTATGTAAGTGGTTCTCAACCCCAGATGCCCAAAGGGGGAAAACCGCTGACGGATGGGGAACTCGAGGCTTTGAGGGATTGGGTCAAAACCGGAGCCAAGTGGCCTGAGGGTAAAAAGTTGGAGGACCGCCATGTACCCGATTCGGATTGGTGGTCGCTGATGCCTTTGGAACGCCCTGAGGTCCCTTCGGTCAGTCAGGATCGATACTCGATCTACAATCCGATCGATGCGTTTGTCGTGGCTCGATTGATCGAAAAGGGACTCGAGCAATCCCCGAGAGCAGACCGGCATACGTTGTTGCGACGACTCTACTTGGACTTGATCGGACTCCTGCCAACCCCCGAGCAGCTATCGGCTTTCATCGGCGATCCTGCAAGCGATGATGAAGCTTACCGAAGAGTCGTCGATGAGTTGTTGGATTCCCCACGTTACGGAGAACGTTGGGCTAGGCACTGGCTCGATGTGGTGCATTTTGGCGAGACCCACGGTTACGACAAAGACAAAATGCGTCCTCACGCCTGGCCTTATAGAGACTACGTCATCGGCGCGTTCAATAGCGATAAGCCTTATCGAAGGTTCATTCAGGAGCAGATTGCAGGAGATGTACTGTATCCCGGGACATCCGATGGCATCGAAGCTCTTGGAATGATCGCCGCTGGCCCATGGGATTTCATCGGGCATGCAGAAGTTCCAGAGACCAAGATCGATGGCAAGGTGGCTCGGCATTTGGATCGCGACGACATGATTGCCACGGTGATGGGGAGTTTTAACAGCATGACGGTGAGTTGTGCCCAGTGTCACAATCACAAATTCGACCCGATATCCCAGAGGGATTATTATCGTTTGCAAGCTGTTTTTGCCGCGCTGGATCGGGCCGATCGGGCTTACGACCGCGATCCTGAGATCTCGATGAAACGCAGTGCATTGGATCAGCGGATTGCTGGGCTCACCTCAGAGATCCGCAAGATCGATCAACAGATCCACGAGCGAGGGGGCAAGCCACTTGCGGAGTTGGATCATCGGATTGCCGAAGCGACCAAGGCGTTAAGTGGCAACGAGCAGCCTGAGTTTGGATACCATAGTCAAATCGAGACAAAACAGGACGTTCCGAAGTGGGTGCAAGTCGATTTGGGCGAATCTCAGAGCATTCTTGGTTTGGAGTTGGTTGCATGTCATGACACCTTCAACGGGATTGGTGCAGGTTTCGGATTCCCCGTTCGCTTCTCGATCCACGTCAGCGACGATCCGGAGTTTCGAAATGGTGTGGTCTTGTGGGTCGATCGTACGGATCGAGATTATCCAAATCCAGGCGTGGTTCCACAGCGATTTCAAAGTGAGGCTCCAGAAGGTTCCACAACCAAGGGCCGGTATGTTCGGGTGACGGCGACCAAGCTTGCTAAGCGGATGCCGACCGATTACATATTTGCCTTAGGCGAACTTTCGGTCCTCTCGGCAGAAGGCAAAAACGTTGCGTCGAGCCGACCCGTGACGGCATTGGATTCGATTGAAGCCGGACCGCGATGGGAACGAAAGAATCTCGTCGATGGATACTATTTCGGCCGTTCAAAGTTGGCAGATACCGATTTGAAGAGTCTACAGACCCAGCGTTCTGCGATGGTCGAAGGGATACTCGATCAAACCACCAAGCAGCGGCGGGAGGAATTGGATGAACTTTTGAACAAGGCCCAGCAGTCCAGAGCCGAATTGCCACCGCAGCAATTGGTCTATGCGGGGGTGGTGCATAGCGGGAGTGGAGCATTTATTGGTACAGGAGCTAGCGGAGGTATGCCGCGGTCGATTTATGTGTTGGATCGAGGGAGTGTGACGCAGCCCAAGGACGAGGTCAGCAGTGGCGCGCTGGATTGCTTTGTCGACTTAAGAAGTTGGTTTGAGTTGCCTCAAGGGCACAGCGAGTCGGATCGACGAGCGGCCTTAGCGCATTGGGTTTCCGACGACCGCAATCCGCTGACTTGGCGGAGTATCGTCAATCGGGTTTGGCAATATCATTTCGGTCGCGGGATCGTCGAGACGGCTAACGATCTTGGACGCATGGGCTCCGAGCCAACCCATCGAGACTTGCTCGATTGGCTTGCAGTTGAGTTTCGCGATCAAGGGCAATCGCTCAAGGGGCTCCATAGGCTGATTGTGACGAGTCACACTTATCAGCAAGTATCGAGCGTCACCGATCGGGCCCGGGAGTTGGGAGCCGAGTCGGTCGATATCGATAACCGTTACTTGTGGCGATCGAATCGACGTCGACTCGAAGCCGAAGCGCTTCGGGACATGGTTTTGCAGGTTGCCGGCAAGTTGGATTTAACGATGGGAGGCCCGAGCTTCCAGGATTTTGTCATCGAACATCCCGAACACTCGCCCCATTACGAGTACCATTTGCATGATCCCGAGGATGTCAGCACCCATCGCAGAAGCGTTTATCGTTTTTTGGTACGCTCGCAGCCCCAGCCATTCATGGCAACTTTGGACTGCGCTGATCCATCCATGCGAGTCGATAAGCGGAATGAGTCGCTTAGCCCGCTACAGGCCCTAGCTCTCCTCAACAACGGGTTCATGGTGAGTATGTCAGGGCATTTTGCCAAGCGGATTGAGATTCAAGATGCCGGTAGGGGAAAGCCCATCGATGAGATGTTTCTTTTGGCCTTTGGAAGAAAGCCGACCGAGTCGGAACGGTCGGCCTTTGAACCTTACGTTGCCGAGCATGGATTGGCAAACGCTTGCCGTTTGGTCTTCAATCTCAATGAGTTTTCATTTGTCGATTGATCGCCAAGAGATCCATCGGCAATGGAACCAAGTACGAGGAATCCAGGAAGTAATCAGATGCAAATCAATCCGATGGAAGATCGAAACATTTCTCGAAGGAATTGGATCGAATCGTTGGGGCAGGGGTTCGGAGGGCTGGTTCTCGGCGCGATGCTCGACCGCGACAAGACCGGGGCCAGTGCCCTGGGCGCTCAAACCACAGGCACCGGCATTGGCAGCGGGGGGAGTCTGGGCGCATTGCATCACAGGCCCAAGGCCAAGCGTGTCGTGCAGTTGTTCATGGCAGGAGCGGCCAGCCATCTGGATCTGTTCGATTTCAAAGAGGAGCTGGTCAAGCGACACGGTCAGGAAAGTGACTTCGGTGAACCGGTCGAGGCGTTCCAGAACGGACTAGGACCGTGGCTCAAGCCCGTATGGGATTTCAAGCCCTACGGGGAGAGTGGCAGGTTGCTCTCCGAGCCAGTGTCCGAGTTGGGGAAGGTGGCCGACGAGCTAGCGTTTGTTCACAATGTCGTAGGAAAAACGGGGGTGCATAGCCAAGCGACCTTGTTGCATGCGACCGGTTTTCAGTTGCCAGGATTCCCTGGCATGGGTGCATGGGTTAGCTACGGGCTCGGGAGCTTGAACGACAACCTCCCGACTTTTGTTGTTTTCCCAGACCACCGAGGGCTCGCGAGCAATGGAACAAAGAATTGGGATTCGGCTTTTTTGCCAGCCCAACACAGTGGGACGGTCATTTATCCGGGGTCGGAAAATCCGATTGCAGACCTGCGTCCGCACAAGTCCGGCACCTACATCACAGGTGGAAGTCAGGCCGCCGGACAGGTGTTGTTGGCCGAACTCAACGCTCGCCACGCGCAAGAGCGATCGGGAGACCAACGGCTCGAATCCCGTATTCGCAGCTATGAGCTGGCAGCCAGGATGCAGTTGGCTGCTCCTGAATCGCTGGATTTTTCTCAGGAGCCTGAGCATATCCTCAAGCTCTACGGGCTCGATCAAATACCTGGAGCGTTTGAAAAGGAAATCAATGCACAGGAGGAGACTGTCCATTTTTCGCGTAAATGTCTGGCGGCCCGTAGGATGCTGGAGCGAGGCGTTCGATTCATCCAGATTTGGTCGGGTAATGACAATGGTTTTCCTAGGCGAAATTGGGATTCTCACGAGGATATACAGCGGGATCATGGACCGCTCTCGACGGGGATGGCCAAGGGAGCAGCGGCTTTGATTCAGGACCTCAAGCAACGAGGAATGCTCGAGGATACGTTGATCTTATGGACAACGGAATTTGGGCGGATGCCCAGTTCCCAAGGGGGCAGGGGTCGGGACCATAACCCTTACTGCTTTACGAACTGGTTGTGCGGGGGCGGGATTCGAGGAGGAGTGAGCTACGGCCCGAGCGATGCGTTTGGCTACAAGCCTTTGGATAGGGAGAATCCGACGCAGGTCTACGACATCCATGCGACCATTCTGCATCTTCTTGGAATCGACCATACGAAGCTTACCGTCCGACACAACGGAATTGACCGGCGTTTGACGGACGTTCACGGCCATGTTTTGACTGAGTTGCTTGCTTAGCCAGGGGAACATGGAAGTTTCCTGACCTGAGAGAATATTCTGCTTGTTCTGGCGAAACTGTTGGGTATGGCTTTACCGAACTAAAGGGTGACCTACATTGGTATTGGGAGCCCAAGCCCCTGGTTGAATTAGTAAAATCGATGGCTCGTGCGCCACCGACCATGGCGTAGCTTTGTATAAGCCAGTTTGATTTTATGGTGGATTGGGATGGGGGCTTTGGGTATTGACGATGATGCGGGATGTTTTCTTGCGGAATGTCGGGTTGTCGACGGTGCTCAAGCTCAGCACGTTTGTGTTGCAGTTTGCGATGCTGCCTCTTTTCATGAAGGTCTTGGGTAAGGGCGAGTATGGGGTCTGGGTGGTGCTTCAATCGTTGGTGATTTGGGTATCGGTTTTGGAATTGGGGATTGGCAAGGGGCTTCGCAACAAGTTGATTGAGTCGTTGGGAGTAGGGGATGATCGGCTAGCGCGTCGGTATTTGTCCTCGACGCTGTTTGGTCAAGTCGTTTTGTGGGGACTGATCGCTTGCGTTTTGGTTGTTTTGCTTTTCCTAATGGATTTGCCGTTGGCTTTTTGGCTCCGAAGTTCGAGTCCTGATCGAACGATCGCATGGAGTGTATTTTTTTGCTTTTTGACCTTTGTTTTGACGCAATTATCCGGCGTGGTTCATGCGATTTTGTATGCCAAGCATTGGAATTCGGCGACAGCGTTGGTTGGGTTTGCCGCTTCTACTGGTTTATTTTTCTATTTGCTTTTGTCTCATCGGTTAGGGCACGGGTTAACATTGCCGGAATTGGCGGGGGTGAATTTCGCCCTCTTTGCTTTGGGATACGCGATTCAGTCGAGCTATTTGTTCCGTTGGTTTCCGGGCTTAGTTCCGCGATGGTCGGAAGCTTCTTGGGGTATTTTTCTGGAAGTGACGAGAGTTGGAATATCGTTTTTGTTGATCGAGATTACCTACATGGTAATTTTCATGACGGATCGGTTGATTGTCCTGCGGATGTTCGGTTCGGTGATGGTGGCCGAGTACGATGTGGTATTACGGCTTTCTGCGTTGGCAACCACTGGATTCAGTTTATGCATTGGGCCGATTTGGGCATTGTCGGGAACCGCATGGGCCAAACAGGATCAAGCGATGATGCTTCGACTTTGGCGGATCGTGACAGCTTTGATGGTACCCTTTGGTGTCGTTTCGATTGTGATCGGGATCGCGATGAATCCGTTGATCCAATGGTTGATCGATCCTAGCATCACGATATCGCCTCTGGTACGTGGGACCATGGTGGTTTATACGTGGGTCGTGATTTGGGGGAGTGCCTACGCCAGTTTACTCAATGGGATGGGTCGGACCAAGGAGCAAATCTATTGCTCAATCATTGCGTCGCTGTTGAACGTTCCTCTTGCTATTTGGCTTTGTGGCGTCGGGGGGTTCGGGATGGCGGGGGTATTTATTTCCAGTGCCCTATCGATATCCCTGTTTGGATTCGTTGCACCCTTTGTTTGGTGGGGTTGCACGAAGCAATGTGGGGATAGGCCATGAGAGTCAGTACGGTCATTCCGGTTTACAATCGACAGGAGTTGGTTAAGCCTGCGCTGGAATCCGCGTTGGCTCAATCTGTCGAGTGCCACGAAATTGTGGTAATCGACAATTGCAGCACGGATGGGACCTGGGCAGTCGTGCAGGAGTACGCGAAACGGGATTCGCGGATAAGATGCCTTCGAAATGATCGGAACGTCGGACCGGTAAGGAACTGGCGATTAGGAATCGAGGCGGCTAGGGGCGAATATTGCCATCTTCTTTTTTCCGACGATCGGCTTGAACCGGATTTTCTTGTCGATACCCTGGGGTTATTCGATGCGAAAACAGCGTATGTGATGACCGGTCATACGATGCAAGGGCAGGGTGGGTACTATGGAGCATCGAGCTTCCAGTCAAAATCGATTATCTCGCGGGAGGAGTTGCTCGAGGCAGCCATTTTTCTAAACCCCAGCGAGATTCAGTTGATTTCCCCCTTGAACGCTTTGTTTCGGCGAAAGGACATGCTTGAGACTTTGATAGATCAAATCCCAAATCCCTTTGGGATTGATTACGCAAGTCACGGGGCGGGTCCTGACCAGTTGCTGTTCCTTCTGATCGCGCTACGATATCCAATGGTCCGTTGCGTTGACAAGCGATTGGTGGTCATGAATGCACACGAGGGTTCGATCACGATCCAGGCAAGAGATCTCAATTTGCCAAGGGAATGGGTTCGTTGGTACTTTGTCGAGAATCAACGTCCTGAATTTTGTGACCGGTATCGATCCATGCTCTGGGTAAAAAGTCTTAAAAACAAATCCTCTAGAGCGATATACGATCAGATTGTGCAAGACCGTGGTGGTCGATTTCGCTTGGGTTTGGCCATCGATTATGCGGTCCGACGAATAATCGGCAAGCTTTCGACGCTAGGTTCATCGCGGGCAAAAGAATCGACAGGGAGTCGCTAATGGAATCGGCATTAAATGGTGAGTCACAAGCGAAAGAGATCGCTAGGTCGTGGAACGGAATTCAAAAATTACCGGCTAACAGCGCATGGCGGCTTCTGTTCGATAGGCGGAATCTCATTCCGTTGATCGTGGCTGCATCCATGGTGATTCCTGTGAATTTGATTGGGACATTCAGACTTGGTGAATTGCTGGTATTAGCCTTGTACCCTTTCTATATGAAGCAGATCCTCAAAGCGCTTCGGAATCGTGAGGTGCTTGCCATCGTCGGTTTAGGGGTGCTTTGGTTTATCTCGCAAGGCTTGAGCGACTTGTACAACTCGACGACGATGAAAAACTCACTTCGAGGTATGGGAAGCATCTTCCTGACGATGACAACCTTTTTGTTTTTTTGCGGTCTGTATAGTCGCAACCCTAGCCAGCACCTTGGTACGCTTCTGGGTGCCTGTGCCGGAGGGGTATTGAGTGCGGGACTGCTGTATCGATTCGAGGGTAATAATCCAGGTTATGCCCAGAACATCTGGGATTTCTATGTTTCAGGATGGGCGCATCCAGCCTTTGCACTTTTCGCGTTTTTGTTCTATCGATCCCATCCTTGGTTAGTTTTTCCGATCGGGATCGCTTATGGACTTGTCGCGAACATGTACGGCGGGCGATCCGATGGACTTGTGGTTCTGATCAGCACTTTGTTTCTCTTCTATTTGTGGCTACAGCTAACGCATTCCCGAGGGGACTTGCGATACTCGATGCGTTCGGGACTGATGCTATGTGCTTTGTTGCTGGTCCCTCTCTTTTTGCTATATGTGATCTACGCCCAAAGCGGTGCGTTGGGTAAAGCGGCCAAGATGCAGATCGACTTGGCGAAGAATCCTTACAATCCTGTGGAGGTTTTGTTATTGGCTAGGAACGAATCGGTCATTGCCCTAGACGCGATTTATGAGAAACCGATTCTCGGGCATGGGTCCTGGGCTAATCCCGGGCATTTGCGCCGACTCTATCTCTTGAAGATGCGCGAGATTTATGGAGCATCAGCACCCAAGAAATTGGTCCAGGATATCTTGCCGGTCCACTCGGTATTGCTCGGTGCGTGGGTATTTGGAGGTTTGGCAGGATTCGTTTTTTGGGTTTATGTGATCTTTAGAACTTTCTATCTGTCAAACCAATTGCTACTTACCGGTTCGATCGGAATGACGGCTATCGCGGTGGTCTACGTACCTTATTTTTGTTGGCACGTTTTGTTTTCTCCCAATGCTTTCGCGAGGTTTTCTTGGCCTATGAGTATGGCATTTATGATTTTTTCAGTCGCCTTTTTTCATCGTTCTGCGAACGACACCAAGAGATGATGGCTCCTAGGAAGATCCTTTTCATCAGTTTCGGTGACCTTAGTACCACAGGTTGTATACGTGCATCGCAACTTGCGGTCCATCTTGGGAGACTCGGGTGGGACGCACAGGTGGCAATTCCAGACACCCCATCGAATCGAGCGTTTGAACATTCCGAGGAGTCCAATCGGTTTTTTTACGATCCCACAGCCAAGAAGATCCTGCCAAGCTTGGGTGGGATTCTTCGCAAAGAGCGACCTGACTTTGTGCACATGCTCAATCCCAAAGAGAAAGCGCTGATGCTTTCGACGATCCATCGACGTCAAAAATTCGTGTTTGATTGGGAGGATTGGACGACCTTTGTTGAACAGAATCCAATTCGTAGATGGTACAAGGAAATGAGAGATCGGTGGTTGATTCGACGCGCAGCGACAGTCATCACCGCAAGCTCCTGGCTTTCGAGTTACATACTGTCACGCTTTTCCAAGGACTCGCTTTACTTGCCTTATGCTTGCCTGCCTAAAGAGTTTCCGAACCCGGGTTCTGGAAATACCAAGTCAGTTGCCGTTGGTATGGGAAGCCTCCATCCAAATTGGGATCACGATCTTCTGGTGGAAGCTGCAGGAGTTCTGCGTGGGCGTGGTCAAGAGGTGCCTATTCGCTGGATAGGAAAAGGAGCCGAGCTCGAGCGTTGCCAGACGCGAGCTGCCGAGTTGGGCTTGGAGAAGTTTGAGTTCCCAGGTTACCTAGACTGGGAACCGATGCTCAGAGAACTCCGCGAGGCGCATTGTCTGGTGTTCCCGATACGACGTAAGGAATTGAATTTAGCCAGGTGCCCGTTTAAGTGTTTTCAGTTCGCGCAAGCTCAAAGGCCAGTGATCACATCGGATGTTGGCGAGGTGAGATCGATTTTGGGTGATCATGCGGTTTATGTCGAGCCGACGGCTGAAGCTCTAGCCGACGCGATCTACGAAACCATGCTTCGCGCTAGGCAGCCCGACGTGGCGTATGACTTGTCGAAACATACCTGGGAGCAACGTGCTGTTGTCCTTTCGGAGCACTTGCGGGCTATCTGATGTTCAAAGGTAAATCAGTCATTCACGTGATTACCTCAACTCGGCTCGACCGAGGTGGGCCTTCATTGTCAGCCACGCAGCTTATGGAGGCTCTCCGGCTTGGCGGTCAAGAAGGAATGCTAGTCTGTCCCGATGCGCAGGATGATCCAAAAAATTACGCAGTTTGTTCAAGTAAATCCTATCCCAGTTTGGAGCATCTACTTGCCGTCGAACCCCGAGAAAGTATCGGGGCGTTGCATATCCATGGGGTTTGGGAGTGGTACCTCCACCAAGTTTCGATACTTGCAAGGAAATCGCGGATTCCTTACGTCTTTTCTCCCCACGGCATGTTGGAACCTTGGGCGATGAGTCACCGAAGGTGGAAAAAGAGGTTGGCTTGGTGGTTGTACCAGCGGAATGATCTGAAACACTCCGCAATGCTTCTTGCAACAGCCCCTAGCGAGGCCGAACAGTTCTCCCGTCTCGGGCTTACCAATAAGACTGTTGTTCTCCCTAACGGCATTGATTTTCCGGCCGACCTTCTTGATAAGGAAAGCGAACAGCCTTCAAGAGATTCGGCAGCGATTCGAACAGCACTTTTTCTCAGTCGTATCCATCCGAAAAAGGGGCTGGGTATGCTCGTCGAGGCCTGGGCAAAAGTTCGCCCTCAGGGCTGGCAGATTCGGGTTGTCGGACCCGACGCAGGTGGGCACCGGCAATGGGTTGAATCCCAAGTCAAGCGATACGATTTACAAAAGAGCTGGACATTTCAGGAAGCGGTTTACGGGGAGGAAAAAGCGAAGGTATTTTTGAGCTCGGATTTGTTTATTTTGCCGACCTTCAGTGAAAATTTCGGGATCGCTGTGGCTGAAGCACTCGCGTATCGATTGCCGGTCGTAACCACGACGGGAGCACCCTGGCAGGGGCTCATCGATCATCGGTGTGGGTGGTGGGTCGCGCCCACGGTCGAAGGGATCACTCAGGCACTTGCGCAGGCCACATCGACCAGCTCGCAAGAACTCAACGCCATGGGCCAGCGAGGTAGAACTTGGGCTCGCGAAGAGTTTGCCTGGCCAACGATCGCTCAACGGTTGAAAGAGGCTTATGAACTCTATATTCCGTGATCCGACTTCGGCAGGCGGTCTTGACCTGTCGAAGTACATCAACAAGGCAAGTCTTGGTGCGAAACTTCGCCGTTTCCTTTGGGGATTGGTGCAATCGAGTCTTTTTCGATGGAGTCCCAAACGGGCTTTTGCATGGCGGCGATTTCTTTTGACCATGTTTGGTGCCAAGCTTGAATCGAGCAGTTATTTTTATCCCACCACGGTGATATGGGACCCTGCGAGGTTGCAGGTAGGCGAACATACAGCGATTGGGCCTGGGGTCGAGGTTTATTCAGTCGATCGTATCGAGATCGGCTCGCACTGCACGGTGAGTATGCAAGCGTTTTTGTGCACCGGAAGTCACGATATATCAGATCCCCAGATGGAACTGACCCATGCACCGATTGTCATCGAAAATGGAACTTGGGTTTGCGCACGCGCGTTTATAGGCCCCGGAGTTCGTCTTGGGGAAGGTTCCGTCGTAGCCGCCTGTTCCGTAGTGAGCAAAGATGTTGACCCTTGGACAGTGGTCGCGGGCAACCCAGCCCTAGTCAAAAAACAAAGGCGAGTGAAGCCAAGCGACTCATGATCTCCGTTTTGATTCGAACCCTAAACGAGCAGATCAATCTGCCGCATTGCCTTGAGTCTCTCTCATGGTGCGATGACATTGTAGTCTTGGACTCAGGCAGCACAGACCAAACGGTCCAAATTGCTGAACAAGCCGGTTGCCGCGTGATTGAACGTCGGTTTTTCGATGAGTCGGCGCAACTTAATTGGGCGAGTACACAGATCGAATACAAGCACCCTTGGGTCTATTGTTCCGATGCCGACGAGGTGCTCCCATCGGACTTGGTGGGCGAAATGAAATCGATCGCCTTGGACACAACGAACACGAATGTCGCTTATCGATTGCGATATAAGAATTACTTCATGGATCGTTGGATCAAGCACTGCGGGATCTATCCGGTGTGGGTGTTAAGGTTTTATCGACCTGAAATGGTGCGATGGGAACGCATCGTCAATTGCACCCCAGTGGTCCAGGGTTCGATCGGAGAACTCAAAGGACACTTCCACCATTACAGTTTCCGCAAGGGACTTGCTGCTTGGGTCGACAAGCACAACAAGTACTCGACGAATGAGGCGATTGAATCACTTCGCAGTTTGAGGCAGCGCAAGGTTCCATGGACTGAAATCTTTCAATGGAAGGATCCATCGGTGCGTCGTTTGGCTTTAAAGGAACTATCGTTTCGACTTCCCTGCAGGGGATTTCTTAGATTCGTCTACATGTACCTATTCAAGGCTGGTTTTCTCGATGGGGTTCCTGGCTATCACTATTGCCGTTTACTTTCCATCTATGAGTATCTTATCGCCTTGAAGATTTCCGAGATTCGTCAGCAGGAACTCCAGGGAGGCCAGGGTGTCGAACGATAACCCAGAACGCCTCGGTCGATGGAATTGGATTGCGTTGATATTGCCGTTGATCGCCTTATCACCGCTTCTTTACATGCAATGCCGTATCTTGTTGCAAAAGCCCCATTTGCAATTTTTTCCCCTCGCCATTGCCGCTTGCGTCTACTTTCTTGGTCAATTCGATGCGTCCAAGAGCTATTTTCGTCCCGGTGCATTGGTGATTGGAGCATGGATCCTAACTATGCTTTCGGCGATGGTGGCATTGTATCTTGGAAGTCCATGGTTATCGCATTTCGTCGCGATCATGCTGGTGGGTACTTGGGCGTTCCTTGCAAGACCGGTTCTGAGTGTGTTGCGAATCGTTGGGATATGCGGATTGCTCGTCGTCACATTGCCCGCACCCTTGGGATGGGACAAACGACTCATCAGCGGATTGCAATCCTTTTCATCCTTCGCATGCAGTCGCTTGATGGATTTAACCAATATCGTGCACGTTCGGCGGGGCAACATCATCGAGGTCCCCAGCAAACCTTTGTTTGTTGAGGAAGCCTGTAGTGGAGTTGATAGTCAGTATGCTCTGATGGCTGTCGCTGGGGTACTGCTCCTCCTGGGGCGAGCCCACTGGTGGGTCAGTTTGGTCACGATCCTAACAGTTCCGATTTGGGCGATCTTGGGAAATCTGCTTCGCATTTATCTGATCGTCATTGGACTAGAGTGGTTTGGGATCGATTTATCGCACGGAACGACGCATACTTTTTTGGGGCTCGGCGTTTTTGTATTTACGGCTTGGGTCCACTGGAGTTCGGTTCAGTTTCTTAACTATCTGCATTTGAGATGGTCATCCAGTGAGGAAGGTTTGGAGACAATCATTAAGGGTAAAGGTGCTGTAGAAACCGATACGTTTCCCTTGGGGCGATTGGGTCTTGGTTGGGCTGTTTTCCCATTGAGTTTGTTTGTTTTTTTCCCAGAGAGCGTGCGGGCCGTCGTGGAGTTCCATGCGAGTTCTGATTTGCCAAGCATTACCCAAGAGGAGTCAGGTGCATTTCCAGGAGCCTCCGACTTGGTAGCACCGAGCGGTTCTCAAGTGGTAGGCTTTCATACCGCCTACCGTGATCGAGACGACATGTTGGGTCAGCATTCGCGGATCTGGGAACTATCGAGCGATGTTGGGCGCATGACCGTAAGCCTTGATTTTCCATTTCGGGGTTGGCATCCCCTCTGGGAGTGCTACATCAATTCAGGATGGCATAGGGAGAGCTCGGAGTTGATCGAAAACGACAACGCCTCATTCTTCGAGACGGTTTTGAGAAACGATCTCGGGGATCTTGCGATCCTTCATTTTTCGCTATTTGACCAACAAGCAAACCCGTATAAGTACGAGGGCTCGGTCGAGTTTCGGACGCAAGGTGGTCGTTGGGCAAACACCATTTTAAACCGCGAGCGGCCTGGTGATCGAGCGCACGAGCCGATGACCTTGCAGTTTCAGCAGATCGCCTACACGAGCGCATCTCCAACAGAGGAGCAACTGGGCTTGCTTCGCAAGATTTTCCTTGAGAGTCGAGCACAGATTGTGTCGCAATCAGCCAAAGCATTAGGAGTGGTCAGGAGCCAGCGAGCCGATGGATTCCGGTAACAATCTTCCTGAGACGCAGGAAACCTATTGGCGTTGGGGAGTTCCCTCCTTGATACTAGGGGTCGTCACTCTTTGCTCGATGGCTCTGAGCTATTTTCTTATCGAGCCGAATATGGTGAGCCGCTATGAAGCTATGGTAGTCGAAGCGAGGGATTTTGAACTTGAACCAGAACTACTTGCTAACCCATCGCCCCGTACGATTCCGTGGTTTGCAAGCATGCGGAAAGCGGAGCTAGCTGCAGAGCGATTGATGGTCCATGGTCCCTTGGAAGCGCGGTATCGGCGAATGCATGCAGAAGTATCTTTGGAGATCGATCGAACTGGCAAGCAGATTCTCGCGAATATTTCACCTGATGCCAGCGAAGATGTCCAACAATACAAAGAGCTAGTGATCGCGGCGAAGAACCGTGCACTCGAGTCGATACGCAGCGCAACGCGACTCGAAGGACCTGATGCGACTTGGGCAAAGCTTTGGGTCCTTCGTGACGACCTGCTCAAGCTCAGGCAGAACTGCCGAGACGAACGAATGCGAGTGCCCACGATGATCGATCGAGTCGTCCAACTGTCGAACAGCATCGATCCGGCTGATATTGACGAACTCCTTGGGGAGTTGGACGTGCAATACGCCTATCAAGCATTCCCGTTTTTAGAAGTTTCGGAGCGTGTAAACCGGTTGCGTTCGGGGATCGCACGGTTGGAGACGAGTTTGAGCAAGAGTATTCCAAGCGATGCGGGCTCCCCGAGAGGACTGATCACCAGGGCTTGGTTGGTCGAGGGGCTTGCTGGTATCGATCCACCGCGCGCTATTCGAGAGGCTAGAGAAGCGATTGTGGAGCACTCGCAGGTCATGCAACGCATGAGCAATGAATGGTCGAGCGAAGTTAAGATTCAAGCGATCGACGCTTTCTTTCGTTGTTTGATGGTGGTCTCGGGAATTGAGGAAGCCAACGCAACGGTTCTTACGCGCGTCGAAGAGATCCCCCCAGAGGATCAGCAGTTGCTAAGGCACATTGTTGTCGCGAGCGAACTTCGCGCTCTGGTTTCGAAGGCTGCATTCCCGGAGGGAGCTCATGGTGAAATCTTATCTGGATCCGTCCTGCGGTCCATGCTAAGGTTCGGATCAGACCATTCCGAGGTCCGTGAATTACTCGATCATTACTATGATGGGGACCAAGCCCAGAGGCCGGATTCTTTGGTTGAGCTTCTCGTTGTCGATGCGCAGAGTACCCAAGATCCATTTCTTATGGTATTGGATTGGACCAAGCGAATCATGGACCGACGAGGAGAACGACAGCAGGGGCAGGACGAGTCGCTTCCAGTTTGTTCCGAGAGGGATCTTGAGGGATTCGTCGGTCTACTGGCGTACTGGATCCAGAAAAGCGGTTCCAAAAGCGTTCCATGGGAGGGGCTCGGTACGATCTGCGAATCGTTCCATCGAGCGTTTCCGAACAGTCTAGATCTAAAGATTGGATCGGCGGTTTTGGCGATGCGATTTCAAAAGTGGGATCTTGCAATTGGTTATATTGATAGCATCGGGGCGAACTCGCCCAACAGAGTGCTCATCGATGGGCTGCTTCAGGAGGCTAGGAAGCGATCGAGCATGGAGCATGCGAAGTAGAAGCTTCCATGCAAAGAGGACCCAAGTTATGATTCGAGAGAGAAAACGATGAAAGCAGTAATACTTGCAGGGGGGATGGGTACAAGGATATCGGAAGAGACTCATCTGAGGCCCAAGCCGATGATCGAGATTGGAGGCATGCCGATTTTGTGGCACATCATGAAGATCTATTCGACTTTTGGAATTCATGAGTTCATCATCTGTGCAGGATACAAGGGATACATGATCAAGGAGTACTTTTCAAACTATTTCCTCCATATGTCCGATGTGACTTTTGACATGGGCAACAACACCGTCGAGGTCCTTCACAAGAAAGCTGAGCCTTGGCGTGTGACCGTCGTCGATACAGGCGAGGCGACGATGACCGGTGGACGGCTCAAGCGAGTGGCGCGGTTTCTTGGGCAGGAAACCTTCTGCATGACCTATGGTGATGGAGTTGCCGATATCAACATCGAGGAATTGGTTGCTTTCCATAAGCGAATTGGGGCGGTGGCTACGCTTACGGCCGTACAACCTCCCGGACGCTACGGAGCGTTATCCTTTACAAGAAATGATCCGAATCGAATCTCGGTGTTTCAGGAAAAGCCTGAGGGCGATGGAGCTTGGGTCAATGGCGGTTTCTTTGTCCTAGAGCCATCGGCGATCGACTACATCGAGCAGGGGGATCAGACGGTTTGGGAGCGCGAGCCGCTTGCGAACTTGGCTGCATCCGGGATGCTTTCGGCGTATCGACATCGAGGATTTTGGCTTCCGATGGATACACTGAGGGATCGAAACGAGTTGCAGCAGCTTTGGGAAAACGGCAAAGCGCCTTGGAAAGTTTGGGATAAGTAACATGTTTCATGATTTGTTTCGAGGCAAAAACGTCTTCATCACAGGTCACAACGGCTTCAAAGGGAGTTGGTTGACAGCTTGGTTGGTTTCCCTCGGGGCGGAGGTTTTTGGGTATTCGCTTGAGCCGGAATCCCACGAGGTGCTTTTCGATCATCTGCATCTTGGTAAAACGATCAAGCGGGATGGCCGAGGAGATATCCGCGATGCGGGAGCTTTAGCACAAGCGATCTTGAGCTCACAGCCCGACTACGTCTTCCACCTTGCAGCACAGCCGTTGGTCAGAGCATCGTATCGAAAGCCCAGGGAGACTTTTGAAACGAACGTACTTGGGACGGTCAATGTTCTAGAAGCTCTTGTTGGATATCCCAAGCGATGTTCTGTCGTGATCGTAACAACGGATAAATGCTACGATAACAAAGAGTGGCTGCACGCCTACCGGGAAGAGGATCCCATGGGCGGTTATGATCCTTACAGTGCATCGAAGGGTTGCGCGGAGTTGGTCACGGCAGCTTATCGATCTTCGTTTTTCTCTGAGGCCGATTCGTTGGTCAAGGTTGCCTCTGCACGTGCAGGAAATGTGATTGGTGGAGGCGATTGGGCACCCGATAGAATCGTCCCGGACATCGTTCGATCTGTGAAGTCCGGGGAACCGGTATCGGTTCGAAATCGCCAAGCTACGAGGCCTTGGCAACATGTCTTGGAGCCGATTTCTGGTTATCTGTGGCTCGCCGCCCATCTTGGGACCCCTGATATTTGCGGATACGAGCCAGGGCTGTTTTGCTCGGCGTTCAATTTTGGTCCGCAGCTTGAGAGCAACAGGAGTGTTTCCCAATTGGTCGAAAGCTTCCTTAAGTATACGGGCGGAACCTGGGTCGATGCTTCGAATCCCACGGAGCCCCACGAAGCTTCGCGACTGAATCTCTCGATTGATAAGGCTTATCATATGTTGCGGTGGAAGCCAACTTGGTCATTCGAATCGTGCGTCCAACAGACAGCAAGTTGGTATCAATCCGTTCAGAACGGATTCGATCCAAAGGTGGCTACGCAAGGATGTATCGAGCGGTACGTAGAGGATGCCACTAGGCTCAATCAGGCGTGGACGCAAGTATAGGCTTTTGCCAACAGAATCGCGATCGGATATGCGATCGCCACAAGTCGACTTATTAGGGTTTTGGAATTGAGTTTTGAGCAGAATAGGGAATGGTTCTAAGAAGATGAATGCCCAGGAATTGCGCGAAGAGATCCAGAAGCTTGTTGGCGAATATTCGCGAATGAACCACCGCTCCAATCTTCCGGGAGACGCTCTGGGTCGTTCGGAGTTCGTCCCTGGTCAAACCCCAGTGCCCTACGCTGGTCGTGTCTTCGATGAGGACGAGGTCAAAGCCGCCGTAGATAGCGTGTTGGATTTTTGGTTGACCCTCGGTCCTCAAGGGGATCGTTTCGAGCGTTCGTTGGCCGATTTTCTAGGGGTAAGGAATTCGCTTTTGGTCAATTCGGGGTCGAGTGCGAATCTGCTCGCCATCACTGCATTGACTAGTCCGAAGCTACCCAGGGAACGGCGATTGCTTCCGGGAGACGAGGTGATCACCGTCGCGGCGGGTTTTCCGACGACGGTCGCACCGATCCTTCAGTGCGGAGCGACTGCAGTTTTTATCGATGCCGATCCCATCACTGGGAACGCCAAATGTGAGCAACTGCAGGATGCTTATTGCAAGGGCAAGACCAAAGCGGTGATGATGGCCCATGCGTTGGGAAATCCGTTCGATCTCCGGACGACCTTAGAATTCTGCCGCGACCATCAGCTTTGGCTTGTCGAAGACAATTGCGATGCCCTCGGTTGCAAGTATACCATGCCAGCCGATTCGAATTGGCAAGAGATGTATCCGAAGGAGCCTGGACAGGCAGACGGCAGTCTATGCAAATTCACTGGAGCTTGGGGGGATCTTTCGACGCAGAGTTTTTATCCACCGCATCACCTGACTTTGGGGGAAGGCGGGGCGGTTAACATCGTCAAGCAAACGGGACTTAAGGTCATCGTAGAGAGTTTTCGGGATTGGGGCAGGGATTGCTGGTGTCCGTCCGGTAAAGATAATACTTGCAACAAGCGTTTTGGTTGGCAGCTAGGAGAGCTACCCGATGGATATGACCACAAATACATCTACAGCCACTTAGGCTACAACCTCAAGCCATTGGATATCCAAGCAGCGATCGGCATCAAGCAGCTCGCAAAGCTGGAGCGATTTATCGAGGCACGGAAGCGGAACTGGCATTTGCTCCGATGTGGTTTGGCGGGGCTGGAGGATGTGCTCGAGTTCTCGTTACCAACCCATGCATCGACTTGGGATGCGGAAAATGGTTTCTCTTGGGACTCATCGGGTTGTCGAACCGAGTGTTCCTGGTTTGGGTTCAAGATTGGAGTAAAGCCCACGGCAGGTTTTACGCGAACGGAACTTGCCAAGCATTTGGATTCCAAGTTGATCGGCAACAGGATGCTTTTTGGAGGGAACTTACTCAGGCAGCCTGCGTTCGCCAATTTGCGTAAAGAAAGTCCTCAAGCGATTCGAGTCGTCAGCGATCTATCGGGGGCCGATCGGATTATGCAGGAAGCTCTCTTTGTGGGGACTTATCCTGGTTTGACAGAGGAAATGATCGGTTATGTGACTGCGACGATCGTAGCATTTTGTCGTGGCCAATAAGCTTTTTGAGTCGAGTAGAGTTCGAGTAACGCGAGCGGTGCAATGAACGTATTGATTACTGGCGGTTGCGGGTTTCTGGGGTCGAATGTTGCTAGCAGATTTCTGCAGGATGGCGCTAGATTGACGATCATCGATAAGATGCAGAAATCAGGAGCTAGGGAAAACCTCCGGTGGCTTCAAGATTCCAACAAACACGATCGGGAGCTTGAATTTCACGAGGTAGATGTGGCCTCGATCGATCGGATGGCAGATGTGTTTCAGAAACGCGGCCCCTTCGATTATGTATGCCACTTAGCAGGTCAAGTAGCGATGACGACGTCGTTGGCCGATCCGCTCTGCGACTTTAGAACCAACGCTTTAGGTACAGTTCATGTTCTCGAATGCGCGAGGAAATGGTCGCCCAAGGCGTTGGTAGCCTTCAGTTCGACGAATAAGGTTTATGGGGACTTGCGACATCTCGAATACAGCCAGAATGAGACAAGGTACTTGCTCCCTGAGTATCCCAACGGGATCGACGAGACGATGCCTTTGGATTTTGCCTCACCTTATGGATGTTCCAAGGGGAGCGCAGACCAGTACGTGCGCGATTGGTACAGGAATTTCGGGCTCGATACGGTCGTGTTTCGGCATTCGTCGATCTATGGAGGGCGGCAGTACGCGACGGCCGATCAAGGCTGGATTGGTTGGTTTGCTAAGCAGGCAATTGAGCAAGATGCATGCAAAAGAAAAGGGGCCGAAGTGGTACCATTTACGATCTCAGGGACGGGAAAGCAGGTGCGCGATGTCCTGCACAGCGAGGATTTGATATCCCTTTACCAAACTGCCTATGAGAAAAGAAGCCTCTGTGCAGGTGAGGTATTCAACATAGGAGGTGGGATGAGTAACAGCTTGAGTTTGATCGAGCTTTTTGAGCAACTCTCGCATCTACTCGGGCGATCCGATGGATTAAGCTACTCACGGTTGCCGCGTAGGCAGAGCGACCAAGACTTCTTCGTCGCTGACATAACCAAGGCACATAAGTTGCTAGGATGGACGCCGCGTATAAGTACAAATCAGGGGCTAACACAGATGATCGATTGGGTCGGTAGTCTATGAAAGTATCGATCATCACTGCGGTCTATAATCGCGTGGAAACGATTTCCCACACTCTAGAGTCGGTTCTAGAGCAAACCCACCCGGATATCGAATACATCGTTGTCGATGGCATGTCCAATGACGGGACAGAGAGTATTGTCTCGAGGTATTCCGATCGGATCGACAGACAGGTTCGGGAGAAGGACCAAGGGATCTACGATGCGTTGAACAAAGGGATCCGAATGGCCAGCGGGGATGTCGTCGGACTGCTGCATGCCGATGATTTTTTTGCCCACCGCGATGTCGTCGCAAACATAGTCCAAGAGTTTTCGGAGGACCATTCGACGATGGGGGTCTACGGAGACTTGGTCTATGTCGATTGCCATGAACCGACCCGAAGGGTGCGTCGGTGGAAGTCGGGGGATTACGAGGTGTCGAAGTATCGATGGGGTTGGATGCCACCTCACCCGACGGTGTACTTTCGAAGGGAATGCTATCTTCGGCACGGACTGTTTCGCGATGACTTCCATTTCGCTGCCGATTACGAGCTACTCCTTCGAATGATGCTCGTCAACCGAGTCCCAATGCGGTACATTCCTCAGACCCTTGTCTGTATGCGGGTCGGGGGCTTGAGCAACGCGTCGTTCTCGAATCGCATGCAGGCCAACCGAGAAGATGCAAAGGCATGGACGGTCAATGGGTTGCGGCCGCCCTGGGCTCTGCGTTTGCTCAAGCCGATGAGGAAAATTTACCAGTATTTTTGAGGGGCTTTGAGAAAATGAGGGCTTTTGTGCTGCTCGATAACCGGAAGCATTGCAGGTAGCTTGGATGAATCGCCGATTCGAGTAGACATTTGGAGTTGGATTTCCTAAGATGGAGCCACAGAAGACAGAAAGCTAGCTTTAGGGTCTCTGTGGAAAATATCGGGAGTCGAAACGCTCCCCGAGGGTCAAAGGCGGTCGATGATGGATAAGCCTAATTTGCAGTACGGGTTTGACGATTCTGGCTCGGCTGGCCGCGGGTCCAATGTATCTGACGAACCTCCGATGCCAACGATTGACTTTTACGGTGCGTTATGGCGTCGTAAGTCGGTGATTGTGCTCCTATCGGTCCTCGGAGCAGCAGTCGCTAGTTTGCTCTACACGCAGGTCACACCGATGTATGCGTCGGTGATGAAACTGATGCTTTTCGTGCAGGCACCACCGAGCGTGATCAATGGGGAAGTCGTACCTCAGACCGTTTCTCTGGAAAAACATAGGGTTTTGCTTTCCGGCCAAATGGTGCTTGCCGAGGCAATCCGCAACGGGCAACTGGACAAGCTAGTTTCGTTCCGGGGGGTCGATTCTCCGATTGTCGACCTGCGTGATATGTTGACCATATCGCCTGTAGGCAAGGACCTGACGTCGGACGCATTGGAGATCATCTGCGAGGGTAAAGTCAAGGAGGATCTGCCTGGCATTTTGAATCAAGTCGTGGCTTCCTACATCTCAGCGATCGAAAAGGACTCGGAGATTTCTGGCAAGGAGTCCGTCGAGTTGATCGAGCGATTGCAACGCTCTCTGGTCGATGATCAGAAGGTGGATCAGGATCGATACTACCAGTTGCTCAAAGAACTCAATTTGACAGCGGAGAATGACAAAGGTCGGTGGGTTAACCCTTATGTTTCGGAGATCGAGAAACTACGGTTAGAGAGGGACGATATCCTTTTGGAGTTTCGCGACGCGGATCAGCAGCTCGAGCAATTGCGAACCGCGATGGATCCTGCAACTCAGAGGGATGATCTTTTGAGGCTCGCAGTCATCGAGGGGCGGAAGTACTTCAACCTGGACAAGCAGGACCGGGGAATGGACTTCCTCAACGGGATGTCGGAGGAAGATCGGCTTCGACTGACTCGCTACGAACAGCGGATGGAGTCAGCGAATGCTGAGGTTGTTTCGGTGGACTCCGAGCGAGCAGAGGCAATGTCCCGCTATGGTGCAAAGCACCCTCAGGTGGAATTTGTAGAAGCGAAATATCAAGCGGCGGTCGCTACACGCAATCGCTTGAATCAGGAGTTGGAAACCCTGCGAGGCTTCTTGACCAGCGAACAAGATATTGAGAATAAAGGATCCGAAATAGCCAAACGGGCTCAAAACGCCGACAGCGAGCTATTGCAATCGTACGCGGTTGCATTATCCAAAGAGGTCCGAACGAGGGACAGCGAGATACTCCAGCTCTATGCTGCATCGCTATCGAATCAACGGGAACGCTCAAAATACAATTTGGATCGAATCGCAGAGGATATCGCCGAGTTGACAGAGAAGTCCAAGGTGATCGCGGGCGAAATCACTGAAGTGAACATGTTGCGGGATCAGATCGAAGAAAGGCGCAATACCGTCGGTCAGATCTTGGAGCGGCTTTCTGCCATGCGGGCCATGTCCAACTCGTACTCCTCGACGAGAGTCAAGATCATCGACGAGGCCTCTTACCCGAGCCAAGTTTTTCCAAAGCTATGGAAGTTTCTACTCGGTGGGCTAGCTCTAGGGGGGTTGCTAGGATGCGGATTGGCAGTCCTCATTGACCACTCGGATCTTGCCTATCGGACTCCGATTGACATTCAGGAAAACCTCAACACACCCGTACTTTGCAAGATCCCAAGGATCAAAAAATCTAAGGTACCAGCAGGTTTTGCTGGTTCGCCCATGCTAGTGGCGGCACATCAACCAAATTCCTCGGTGTCCGAGTCGTTCCGAGCGGCTCGAACATCGCTGCTCTTTACCGCTGCTCAAAACGGCGGCAAGGTCTTTATGTTCACGAGTCCATCTCCCGGGGATGGCAAATCGACAACGATAGCGAATCTAGCCCTGTCATTAGCGCAAACCAATAAGCGGGTTTGCTTGGTTGATGCGGATTACCGTCGCCCTCGTGTTCAGCAGAATTTCGGCGTGCAGTTCGAGCCCGGCGGAATGCAGTATTTGGAAGGGCAATGCACCCTCGATGAGGCATTAAGGCCCTGTGATTTCCAAAAAAATCTCTGGTTGGTGACCACGGGTGGACGGCCGAAAAACCCTGGGGAACTCGTCGCTTCTGAGTCCTTCTTGGACTTCATCGGGGAGCTAAGAAATCGGTTTGACTTCGTTCTGATCGATTCGCCACCGGTGATTCCGGTGGCTGACGCAACCTCCATTTGCGGGCTAGTTGATGGTATCGTTATGGTCTTGCGAATTCGCCGTGGTGTCGTTTTATCGGCACACAAAGCCAAGAGTCGATTAAACATGGTCAATGGGAATCTGATCGGCGTTATCGTCAATGGCATGGACGAGAATCTCTATTACAACGAATATGGAACGTATTACCGTGGTGCTTATTACCATGGGCATTCCTACAAGAATTATTACGACAAGAAATATTCTGATTATTCGGACAAGGTACGTAAGGAAGATCGTGTCTCGAGCGACCGATCGGTTTAGATTGATCGCCGTCACCGAGGCCAATTTCGCGAAATTCGATGGCCTTAGACCTTTGTTAAGCGACGCGTCGACATCGACGCGTCTTTCATTAAATCGTTGGGTTGGATTATGCTAAGGGGCGATTGGTCAAATGGATAGAAAGATCACCATCGCACTGTTAATCGCGGCAGTAGCAATGCAAATCCCTGCTATTGGGTTGATCCTAAGGCAGATTGTTTTTGCGGGCTTGTCGATCGACTTGGCTTTGTTTTTCTTGGTTTTCGCTTTTACGGTTTTGACGGGAATTGTCTCTCCTTTTTCAAGAGCCATTGCGGATGAGCAGTCGATCCGAGTGCGGTTTTTGATTGTGATCGTTTCGGCAGCCGTTGGGGCGTGCCTTCGAGGAGTTCTTTCAAACGAGCCGGTTTGGGTTTTTCGCGGAGCAGGCTTGTGCTTTGCCGCATTGATCGCCTTGGTCTCGGGCTTCTCAAAGAACCGCTTGTTCTATATGGGGCTGTTGCTTTGTATGGTTCCTCTGTCGTTATGGAAGACTGCTCCTTGGTTGCACTCGCTTGCGCAATGGCTAGCTAGTAGTTTTGCCGGTTGTCTGTTGGATATTTACAAGGTGTTCTACTTTGCGAAGGGGAATGTGATTGGGCTTGTCAGTACTGATTTTCTACAGAATGAATCGTGCTCGGGCCTTAGGCTTATCTACCCAATGGTTTTATTGGTGATGGCCTATGGATGTTTCAAAGGATACCGTTTTCCCCGATTCCTTTATTTACTGGTCGTGCTGTTGTTTTGGGCAATCGTGGCCCAAGGGGCCTGGATCGCAGTTGAGGCGATTATCCAAGATGGGCAAATGGCGAAAGTTTCTTATAACAGCGGAACTGCCTCGATGGTCCTTTTTGCAAGTGTCATGATGCTCACATGGAGCGGTGATCAGTTTTTCTCAGCTTTCTCGGGACCCTCTAGCGACAAGGAGTCGGACACGTCCATCGATGCAAGGAAGATTGAATTGGCCAATAAAAACAACTCTCTTGAATCGAGAGTTTCTTGGATAGCCCTTTGGTCCATGTTGGTTGGTATTGCTTCTCTCGGCGGTTGGTCATTCTACAAAGGCCAGTGGGCGCAGGGGTTGAATCTCAGACAATCAGAAGCGATTTCAACTGTCGAGAGTTTGAAGCTTGAGTCGGCCGTCGAGGGATGGAAGATTGGACAGGCAACGAAATCATCGGAAAGTTTTATCCCTGTGTTTCGACAGACACCAGATTGGAATCATCGGGAGTGGGAGCTGACTCCAGACCAGAGCCGCGAGGGGAGCATGAAACTTCGAATCGATGGTATTTGGATAGCGTTACCAGAACCAGATTGGCTTTGGCGATGGTACGGCTGGAAGCCCGACCTTGTGTTATCTGACGACAAGGGCAGCTTCAGTTTCGGCTTGAAACGATCGATTGTTGAAGAAGCTTATGTGGTGACCAAGGGGGTTCGTATCGTCGGGGATAGTACGTTACCGGGACCGGTCGTTCAGGTTTCCTTAGTGCACGAGTCGGTCCGTCCGATTACCGAGAAGCAGCGCAAGGAGCAAAAGGAGTTGCATGCACGATGGGTTGAAGCGATCGAGAAGCAGTTGGGTTTCGGAGCAGCGATCGGCGATTCGATTCGATAAGGGTGTTTGCTGTATGTTGAGATTTTTGACGGATCTCCCCGTTCGAATCATCGCATGGATCTCCGATCTATTGGAAATAACGCTTCGCTTCTTCGGGAGCTTCCTAGATCGTGGGAACTTTGAGGATTCGGATCGTCCCGTTGGTTTCTATCGATCGTTGAACCGTAAACTTGGCCAATTCTTCTGGTTTCTAGCACAACTTATCAGCTACCCGATTGCGGGGTTCTTTTACCGAGGGCAGCGTCGGCAAGCGTTTCTCTGCAGCATCCCTTTCTGTTTGCTAGGATCGAGCGTGATGGCGAGTTGTTTGCTCGTGGCGTTTAATCGCGAGCGGATTCTAAATCGCTATCTGGCGCGTGTCCAAAATGCATACAGCAAGCAAGACGGACCGAAAGGAGTTCGGGCGGCGATGCGGTGGATTGGAGACACGGAGTTTGCAAACGCAGACCGCAAATTCCTGTACTCTTTGGTAGAAATTCAAAATGGAAACGCAGGATCCGCCGAGCGGATTCTTGAAAGCTTATCGCCAAGGGATTCGACAGGACTGGGAATAGCGCATTTTTGGAAAGCCAGTCAATGTGTCGGGAAGTTGGAGGAGTCAACCCTCGGAGAGTCCCAACGCCAAGAACTACTCGAGGAGTTGGATTGGCATCTGGAGAGGGCCTCAGGGGTGCGTCCTGAACAGATTGCTTTGCTCGAATCGATGAAGGCGTTTTGGGATGGCCGCCTGGACGAGGCGGAGTCGAAGTATCGCAAGGTATTTGAATCCGATGTCTCGCAAAGCCTGGGTTTTGCCGCATTGTTGAAGAGATTGGGAAAGGATCAAGAACGTCAGACGGTGTTGAGAACGGGTGCTGAACGGATGGCCGATGGACTGCGTGCCGATCCATGGAATCGAGCCTACCGCGTGCAGCTTGCCTCTCTTTACGAAGGGCTCGGCGAGTGGGGCAGGGCAGAGCAGGTCACATTGGAAGGGTACAAGATCCACCGGGACCAAGACTCGATCGATGCTTATCTTGCATCCCTAGAGCGACGGGCCGAGGCCGCTTTGAAAGAACCGAGAAACCTTAGAGAAGTAGCCTATTGCTTGGTGAAATTCCTTCGAACCAGTCGTGCAGGCCCAAGGGTCCAAGACATCATGGCTAGAAGCTTACTGAGACCTCAGTCGGAGCTATTGGAACTTCAGAAGCAGCTTCAGCAATGGCTCGTAGAGGGCTTAGACTTGCCGATGGTCCATTTGAGTCTTGCGTTTTGCAAGGGGCTCACAGGGGACGATTCGTTAAGAGATTGGCACCTTGAACAAGCTTGCCGTTACGAGCAGGCCACCCTAGGACTTGTCCAACCCCTTATCGGAGCCATGCAGGAGGCTTCTAAGAATCAACAGGAGATGCATGAGCGCATGCAGCGATGGCAGGTCGTAGAAGAACGTTAAGACGGCTCTGTTACTTTTCGAGCATCGATTTTTCGAGTCGATGCAAATCCTGATCGACCATCATCGCGGCGAGTTGGGCCAAGGATGTTTTTGGTTTCCAGCCAAGTTCCGTTGAGGCACGGCTTGCGTCGCCCCTGAGGTTTTCTGGCTCAACAGGGCGTTGAAATCGGGGATCGTGGCGGTAGTAAGTTTTCCAATCGAGTCCAACATGTTGGAATGCAAGTTCGAGAAATTCACGAACGCTATGGGTTTTGCCTGTGGCAAGGATATAGTCTTTGGGGGTTGGCTGCTGAAGCATTAGCCACATGGCTTCTACGAATTCAGGAGCGCAGCCCCAATCTCGAGACGAGTCGATATTGCCGAGGACCAATTCGCTTTGGAGTCCTAGTTTGATCGATGCCGCAGCGATACTGATTTTTCTTGTGACGAAGTTTTCTGCTCGGCGTGGGCTCTCGTGGTTGTAGCAAATGGCATTGCAACCGAAGAGGCCTAAGGAGTCTCGGTAGATCTTGACTAACTGGTTGGCAAAAGCTTTTGCGGCGCCGTAGGGGGAGTTTGGATTAAGTGGGGTGTCTTCGTTTTGGGGTGAGCAGATAGGGGTCCCGAAGATTTCACGACTACTTGCGTGTAGGAAACGAGGGGAAGGGGACAGGTCCCTTAGGATTTCCAAGATCCGCAAAGTACCCATGGCGGTCAATTCGCAGGTGCTCTCGGGGATTTCAAAGCTTAGCCCGACATGGGATTGGCCCGCGAGGTGATAAAACTCATCGGGAACGATCCTGCTGAGGATACGTCGAAGCGATGTGGTATCGGTAAGATCGGAGTAGTGCAGGAATAGCCGCTTTCCATAGATCGATTGATCGTGGACCTGTTGGTCCAGCCGAGGCCGTTGTAGCGTGCTACTTCTGCGAACGATTCCGTGGACCTCGTAGCCTTTGGCTAAGAGCAAATCGGTCAAGTACGAACCATCCTGGCCCGTGATTCCGGTGATGACTGCACGCATGGTTGAGATCCAGGTTTACTGCTGAAATGAATGATTGTGTTGTTCGCGTCTTGCCAATTCAAGGTCATGTTCGACCATGATGGACGCCAGTTCGTCTAAGGATGTTTTGGAAGTCCAACCGAGGGAGTTCTTGGCTTTCGAGGGGTCACCGAGCAGGAGTTCAACTTCTGCAGGCCGGAAATAGCGAGGGTCGATCTCGACGAATTTCTGCCAGTCGAGGTCGAGTTTAGAAAAGACCATCTGTAGGAATTCTCGGATCGAGTAAGTGTTCCCAGTGGCGATGACGAAATCATCGGGTTGATGATGCTGGAGCATAAGCCACATCGCCTCGACATAATCTTTAGCGTAACCCCAGTCGCGTTTTGCATCGAGGTTGCCCAGGAACAGTTTTTTCTGTAGTCCCAATTTTATCCGGGTAGCGGCTCGGGTGATTTTCCGAGTCACGAAGGTCTCCCCTCGACGCGGGGACTCATGGTTGAACAAGATACCGTTGCATGCAAACAGTCCGTAGCTCCGGCGATAATTCACAGTTTGGAAGAACGCGTAGACCTTGGCACAGGCGTAAGGGCTCTGGGGGTTGAAGGGTGTGGATTCTTTTTGAGGGGTTTCTAGGACCGCTCCGTACATCTCGGAGGAGCTCGCTTGGTAAACTCGGACCGGCTTTTTCTGGTTGAGAATTCTGGCTGCTTCAAGAACATTCAAAGCCCCCACACCGTCGGTCATCAATGTGTAGACAGGCTGGTCGAAAGAAACACGAACATGGCTTTGGGCACCGAGATTGTAGATTTCATCGGGTTCAAGGTTCAGGACCAAGTTGCTAAGGGCTTGTCCATCGGTCAGATCTCCGTAATGGAGCAGCAGGCGGGAATTCTCGTGGATGTCTTTGTAGAGGTGGTCGATACGTCCGGTGCTAAAGCTCGAGCTGCGTCGGACGAGTCCATGCACGAGGTAACCTTTCTCAAGCAAAAGCTCGGCCAAGTAGGAGCCATCTTGTCCGGTGATCCCGGTAATCAATGCTGATTTGCCCATTGCGTCGTTCTTTCCTTGGATTCTTTCTTCGAAAACAGATGGTTAAGGGATCGCCTACAGGCCGAATAGGATACAGGCCTTCGCGGTTATTTGCTACGTAGGTTTCCCCTTTCGATCCGAATTAGAAAATCTTGATACGTGCGAACCAATCCGTCGGCCAGTTCGATTTTGGGATTCCAACCTGTTGAAAAAATGAGGCTCGGGTCGGTACGTTTCAGGGGAGTCCCGTCGGGCTTGCTGGTATCTAGGCCGAAGGTTCCAGTGTATCCGACGGTCTTGGCGATCCGTTTTGCAAGTTCCAGGATCGAGATTTCCTCTCCGGTCCCTACGTTGATCCAGTCCGGGGGCGAATCGAGAGTCAAAAGATGAACCAGAGCCCTTGCAAGATCATCCACGTAGAGGAACTCCCGTCGGGGAGTTCCAGATCCCCATAGTGTTACCGTTGGGGCGTTTTGCACTTTGGCTTCGTGAATGCGGCGTAGCAGGCCTGGGATCACATGGCTGTGCTCAGGATGGTAGTTGTCGCCCGGCCCATAAAGGTTCGTGGGCATGGCGCTGTGGTAGACCGCTTTGAATTGCGTTCGGTAGTATTGGCACAACTTCAAACCGACGATCTTTGCCAACGCATAGGCTTCGTTGGTCGATTCGAGGGGACTCGAAAGCAGGCTCGGCTCGCACAGCGGTTGCGGCGCATGCTTGGGATAGATGCATGTCGAACCTAGGAACAGAAACCTTTGGACTCCGCTTCGGTGGGCCGATTCGATGGCGTTGATGGCCATCCGAACATTCTCGGAAAGAAACTCGACGGGGAAGGAGGCATTGGCAAGGATTCCGCCTACTTTTGCGGCTGCGAAAATGACCGCGTCGGGTTTTGTTTCTTGAAAAAAACGGTCGACTTGACTGGCCTGTGTCAGATCAAGATCCTGCCGCGACCTAAGAACCAATTCGACTTCTGGATGTTGGCTTTGCAGCAATCGGCAGACCGATGCGCCCACCATTCCTTGATGGCCCGCAATGAATAATCGTCGGAAGGGAAAGCTCATCTGCCTACCATCTTGAATCGGCGGTGTGGATTGCGTCGTACTTGACTCGACCCTAAATTGAGATGTGATTTTAGACGCAAGTTACCTCATGCGGAATAGTAGGGTAGGACCGATGGACGTCATTCCTTGTTCAATCGAGCGTACGGAGCGGGGTGGTATCAAGATCCAATGGAGCGATTCGACGGCTTGCGAATGGACCCCGGGCGAACTCCGGGCAGCCTGTCCTTGTGCGACCTGTAAAGAAAAGAAGAAGGGCGTTGAGGACCGCAAGGCTGATCGGAGTGGTGGGTTGCTCCAAGTGATCCCCCTCCAGGAAGCTCAGCCCTTGCGGATCGACTCGATGCATCCTGTGGGAAATTACGCCTATAATGTTCGGTTCTCCGACGGACACAGTTCAGGGATCTTCGGATTTGCGCTCTTGAGAAAGCAATCGAACGCCTAGCCCTGGGGCTCTGGATCGAGCTACTACTTCTCTTGATTAGTGCCTGAGCGGTACTGTTCGAGCGCCCAGTGGGCTAGCTCCATAAGATCGTGGTTCGGATGGTTGATGAACTGTTGGATCCAAGGAAACGCGGTGGGCTCCCGAAGGTTCCCAGCGACGATCAGAGCATTGCGTTGCATGCTCAAAAGCCCAGTTCTCCAAAACGGCGTTTTTCGATAGAGCCTGTCGAAGCTTTCTTGATCGAGGCTCAGCCAGTGGGAGCAATCGGCTTTTTCTTGGACTCCAAAAGGCTTGTTTTCGTCGGGGATTTCTGTGTTTATATGTTGATTCCAGGGGCAAACCATCTGGCATATGTCGCAGCCAAAGATCCAAGGCCCCAAGGAGGGACGAACGGCTTGAGGAATTGGACCTCGATGCTCGATGGTCCAGAAGCTGATGCATCGATTCGCGTCGAGCACATAAGGCGCGGCGAAGGCACCGGTCGGACATGCGTCCAGACACGCCGTGCACGTCCCGCAATGGTCCTTTGCCGACGGGACTTGCTTACCTGCGATGTCGGCTTGGGTAAGGATCGCACAAAGGAAAAAATAGCTTCCGATCTGTCGATTCAGAAGCATGGTATTTTTCCCGATCCAGCCGAGCCCGGCTCGGTTCGCGTAATGCCGCTCCAAAAGTGGGGCCGTGTCGACCACGGCGCGCGTCAGGCATTTTGGAAACATGGCATGAAGCTCCCGAACCAAAGGTTTGAGCTTTCTGCGAATCCAGATGTGATAGTCCTCGGAGGCCGCTGCGTAGGATCCAAATGTCGGTTCGGACGGCCCAGGTAGGGTTCTTTTTTTACCCTGCTTGGTCACTGATTTCGTCCCAGGATGGCCTTGGTAGGGAAGTGTCAAGAGCACGGCGGTTCGGCATTCGGGAAGCACGCCGGTGGGGTTTCGGTAAGCATCTTTGCGTTTTTCGAGGTAACCCATCGATGCGGCGTAACCGCGATCGAGCCAGTCGCAAAACTCGGGGTAGGTTTCCGCATCTTCAGAAGGAACGAACCCTACCGAGTGAAAACCATGGGCTTTGGCGAACTCCTCGATCTGTTTTCTTGCAATTTCCGACAAGAGCATCGCAGTTCGTTTCGGTTGGCTTGCCAGGAATGGATACCGATGGGTTAAAAGTTGTTATCGCACTGGACAATCCGCTTTCTAGCCCATGTAGAAAAAACTGATTGATCCTATACTTCCGTTTAGGCTGCTGGCGATTCTCGTCGGGCAACGATCCTATGGCAACGATCTATTCTAGGTGAACGATGAAAAAGAAATTGCTGGTAATGACCTTTCTGTCCGGTCTTTTCGTCTCGCAGCATGCTGGGTTTTCACTTGCTCAGGAGTCGGACACCCGGCGGGTCATTGCCCTCGACGTGGAAGCCCAGTCTCGTATGGAACGCGCCGCGGTGGCTTTTCTTAGGCAAAGTCAGGGGGCAGACGGATCGTTTAGTTCCCAAGCCGGCCCCGGGGTTACCGGACTTGTGGCTGCCGCTTTATTGTCCATTGGAGCGCCCAAAAACGATCCGATGGTCGACAAGGCAATCGTGTACCTGTTGAACACCAAACGACCTGACGGCGGTTTGTATGCCGAGGGTTCCAGGCACGCGAATTACGAAACATGCCTTGCGATTATGGCACTGTCCAAAGCCAACGAACAAGGCCAATATGATGGGGTCCTGCAAGGCGCCCAGCGATTTGTAAAGGGAGAGCAATGGGACGAGGGTGAGGGGCTTGGCCCCAAGGATCCGGCGTTTGGAGGTGCTGGCTATGGAAGCAAATCCAGGCCCGATCTTTCGAATACCTCTTTTTTCATCGAAGCGCTTCGCTCGACGGGAGTCGAAGAGTCGGATCCGGCGATCCAAAGAGCATTGGCATTTGTCAACCGTTGCCAAAACTTGGAATCGCCGGCCAACGACACTCCTTTTGCATCGAAACTCAACGACGGTGGGTTCTACTACACCCCTGCAGCAGGTGGCGATTCTATGGCAGGTAAGGACGAGGCCACCGGTGGACTGCGATCCTACGCTTCGATGACCTATGCTGGCCTCAAAAGCATGCTTTATGCAGGTGTAGGTCCTGAAGACTTTCGCGTGAAAGCAGCTACGAAGTTCCTCAAGAAAAACTACAGCGTTACGAGCAACCCTGGTATGGGCCCTGCTGGGCTCTTTTACTACCTCCAGACGATGTCCAAGGCACTCGCGATGGTCGGGGCAGAGACCTTTGAGTCCGATACCGGCTCCCGCTCTTGGAGGTCGGATATCCTCGAGCAATTGCAGAAAACGCAGAAGGTCGACGGGTCCTGGACCAACCCGGAACCTAGATGGATGGAGGGTGATCCTAACCTTGTAACAGGTTACGCTCTTTTGACACTGGCGAACCTGAAATCTACGCCCAACAAGTAAGGCGATCTAGCTCGAACGCCCAAGGCGTCTTCTGGCCAGCAGAGCGACCAAGCCCGATCCGGCCAAGAGGATCGACGCTGGCTCTGGAACCGCAGTCGAGCGATCGAATTGGATGAAGAAGTTAGCGACATTCCCAGAGACACTGGAAGGGACAGTGAAGCCAGAGTTCGTGATTCCAACAAGCCAAAAATCCAGTCGGTTGTTGGCGGCAAGCGAGTCGTGGATCGCAACCCCTGCCGGGACGCCTATTTTAAACGGAGGGGTATTTGAAGGATTTCCTGGGACAAAAACTACCTGCGTGTCCGTTTGGTTCGAGTTGGTAACTCTTATCCCCGTATCGATCATCTTGCCCTGGCTGAACGCAGAATCGAAATTCGAGTTCCCGTCACCTGCGAATAACTGCACGTTGGTTGCTTGGGCTAGGGTGACAATTGCATACATCGAGTCCATCCGGCGGAACGGACCTCCATCGACACCGTTGAATAGGCGACCGAGGTAAACCGCTCTTCGAAGCCCAAAATCCTCCGCGACTCCCGATTGCTGTGTGAACTCCTTGATGATGTCTGCAGTTGCGATCGTCGAGGTCGAAAGAACCAGAAAAAGCGAGGCAATGATTGACGTTGAAACCGAACGGACGAAGCGTAACATAGATTCTAGCCTTTGATTTTCGCAGATTTTTTGTTCCGGTCTCGCGACCATGATCTGGCACCACGCAGAAGCCAGAGGCTTAATCCTGTGAAGGCGATGCTTGTGGACGGCTCGGGAACAAACTTAAGGTCTAATGTGGAATTGTATCTGGTGACTACTGCTATCGGAAAAGGGCCAGATAAATCCAGGAACTCACCCGATGCCGGAACCGTAATGGCGGTCAAAGTATCGCTTACTAACCAGGCGTCTAGACGAGAACTCGGATCGCTCGCAAGGATGGCTGACAACGCCAAATTTTGAGCACCCGTCAGATTGATAAAATCGGTTTGCTTTTCGACGATGCCAAGACCCGATGGGAAAAGATTGTAAGAAATCCTAATATCCGTTCGGATTGCATCGCCTGTAATCAACGCTTGGTCTAGATTGGTTTCACCCAACTTCGCGAAAACAATCTGGGGAGCCAAATCCCCAAAGGCTTCCGGCGGAAGTTGTACGGAAAGTCGAATGCGAGCTTCAGTGAATCCTAACCCGGCAAGCCCGCTCGGGAAGTTGAAGTCAAACGTACCAATTTTCGAGGCGGATCCGTTGTTTGCATTGAAACCAATCTTGGTTCCATTCTGGTCAACCGTGCTGGTGGCAATGCCGGCCTGGGCAACTGGAATCAGTGTGGTGGATGCGACCAAAATTCCTAATACCACCGCGATTTTGATCGCATTCATGCTCGCTGAGTCCGGGTATTCAAGATGGGGTGTCGCTTTTCGAAGATTAAGTACTCACTACCTCATGGTAGTTCGCTTAAAGCGTCGAGCAAGAAAAACTTCCCCCGAGCAAACCGGAAATTAGGCGTTTTGGGTCGAGTGTGGCGAACGGGAGGGTTGTAAGTTTTTTTCGGTGATGGCGAGACAGATTGCTGGGATTGAGATAGCTAATGCAAGCAACGTTCATTCTCTGGTTGGATAGAAAGTTTCTACCATTTCTTGGAGAAACAGGAGTGATTCTCGCATTTCTCCCATGCCGTTCATCCCATCTTCGATGCTTATCCAACCGGAGTATCCGCTTTCGGAGAGGCGACGAAATATCTCCGGGTAATTGTTCAGTCCCTTGCCCGTTACCCCGTGGAGCAGCAGTTTTGAATACCCGGCACTCCCCTCGGCATGTTTCAGGTCATCGAGACTCGCGCCGGGTGCAAGATATCGGTCGCTAGCGTGCATGCTTACGACCCTCGGCAAGACTGCATCGAGTAACTCCAGTGGGTCATCACCCGCGACTACTGCATTGCTCGGATCGTATTGGACTCCAAAGTTTGGGGATTCGGGTATCCGATCCAGTAACGCCAAAAACACTTCCTTCTTCTGAGCGAATTCAGGATAGAGCCAAAATCCGTCCTTGTAGTGGTTCTCGATTCCCAACACCACACCTAGCGACTGCGCAGTCGGGATACATGCCAAAATTCCCTCCGAGGCGTAATCCAATCCCCGTTGAAGATCCACCTCTGGCCAACGTTGTCCACTGAGGACCCGACAAACCGTACCTGCCCCCCCGAGTTTGAAGGCAACCTCTATCATTTTCTTTTGGTATTCGACCGCTGCGACCCGCTTGGACCTCTCCGGATGGGTAAAATCAGGCGAACAGCAAAGCATGGGCATTTCGAAATTGCACCGTGAAAGCTCATCGGACAACTTTCCCAGAAACGAATCGGTCAACTCCCATAAAAAACCCTCATACATTTCCAGACCCTCAGCGGGTAAATCCTTGGCCATTTGGATCCAATCAAAAACGCTCATGGTCCGTTTTTGGGATATTTCTTCGAGATAGCATTTCGGAAAGGCACTGATCCGAGGCCGTTTTTTCATTCTTAAAACCTTCGATAGGATTGCGAAAAAATCAGGGTGTAAGGTAACTCGTCGAAAAATAGCGAGGGCTAAGAGGGCTTGGACAGAATCCATGATTCCACCCTCTTGCTCACGCCGGGAAAGTATAGTCCAAACCCCTTACTTTCGAAAAAACAGAAAGCAGAACCTAGTATCATCCATGCTTATCCAGGTCGCTTGGCATCGCTAAAATTGGAATTGGGTTCATGATCCGACCGAATATCCTCCCTGATTTACCAAATTCATGACCCAACTTGCTCCGATTTCACTTGTATACAGGTTTCGGAGGAATAGACTATTCCACACACGGACTTTTTCCTGCCCCGATTTACTTCAAACGTCGCTATGTCCAAAATCAACTTTCGTTTGCACCTGACCGCCTCGCTTGCCCTTGCATTTACCACCCAAGGAGCCTGGAGCTTGGCACAAGATCCAGTAGCGAGTGCCTCAGAGACGCTTGCGTTGCCAGCAGTCCAAGCCCCACTCGAGAAGGCAACTACTCAGGCTTATGCAGATGGGTTGAACCATCACCAGTGGATCCACTTGGCCTCGGACGGATCTTTCTGGGGTACGCTTGGGACTCCGGCAGGCGAAAACCAAATCAAACAAAGCGGAATCGAATTGGCTTTGGTTCAGAATGGCCAAAGGGTCGCTTGGGTCACCACGGCCGAAGACGGCTCGTTTCGCTTCTCTGATATCAAGCCGGGTGTTTATGCCCTTGTTGCACAAAACCCGAGCACTCTAGCGGTCATGTCTCTGACCATCCTTGATTCCTCGGCAGGAAAACACCTTCCAAGCGGAATTCAAATACGATCTCTAACTCCTGCGACCGATCGCATTGTGTCGCTCATCCGAAGTGGTTCGATCCCCAGGAACACTGGCGTTGAGCAATTTGAAAAAGATCCAGTCGGTGAGGGCAGAAAATTTTGGAATAGTGGACGCATCGCGATCGACGAAAACGGCGGTGTTCGCGGACGTATATCTGTTCCAGGTGGCGGAAGAGACCTCAGTGGGACTCAGATTTACCTTACCCACGCAGGTAACGAAGTCGCAAAGACTCGTGCAGATCGCGATGGAAACTACCGATTCGATAACATCCCCCCAGGAAACTACGGGTTTGTTGCCTCGGGTCCTGCAGGAATCGCCGCCCTTGGTTTTGTCGCGGTGGGCAAAAATGTTGATGATAGTGGCTCAAGCACTTCGATAGCTCAGGACGGCCGTAAGTTCGTTCATGCCTCGGTCCAACAGGATGCAGTTCCAGCTTTGAACGTCGAACTGGCTTCCTGCGATTGCCTGGGGGCTTCGATGGTTGCCCAAACGGAGATCCCCTTCGAAGAAACTTGCTGCCCGCTGCCGATGTCCGGTTGCTGTGGAGTCGCAGGAGGTAACAGCGGTGGTGGTGGGGGTGGTGGCGGAGGAGGAATCGGTGGCGGATTCGGCGGAGGTCTCCTCCCGCTGGCTCTAATCGGTGGTCTGACTGCCGTTGGCTTGGCCGTTGCCAATGACGATGACGATAATTCCCAAGTCATCGTATCGCCTGTTGTTCCTTAAAGTCCAGAAAACCATCAATTCCTCCGGTGAGTCATTCTGTTGCCTCGCTTGGTGGTAATGGCGACATCTCTTTTCGCAATGGGTTTTTTATCCCATTGCGACTGATTTTCCTGTCGGTCCAATTCGCTTTTCTACGGTACAATTCTTCTACCGCGTCTTCTATTGAGCGGTCCTCATCGGTGCATCCACCGCGACGATGATTGGTTACCCCGTCGTGAAATCCTAGTTGCATCGCCAATCCCGGACCATGTACCGAAAACTCCTCTTTTTCGCTTTGGGCTATCTGCTTGGTCTCGACGCGGTGGTTCATGCTCAGCCCCCTTCCTCTGCACCCTCGAGTTCCACCCGTGCCGCATCCAAAATTTACCCATTGGATGCTGTCGTCGACAACTCCGGCACTGCATGGATCGTCGATCGGAATAAACCCGGAGTATGGACCTACCAAAACAACGAACTAAAACTTGAAGTGCAGGGAAGCAATAAGTTCCGTCAACCGCTCAATGCCGTCCGCTGCCTTGCGATTTCGCCCACCGGGGAGATCGCTCTAGGGGATCCGGCTACGCGCGAGGTCTACCGCAAAGACGCCGATGGCAAATGGACTGGAACCCTCGATGCTACGGTCGGCATTCCCGTCGATTTGGCTTTCCTGGGCGATGGTTCGCTTCTGATCGCAGATCTTGAGCGACGTGTCTTGTGGAAGCAAACAGCCATTGGTTCGAAGCCAGAGATCTTTGCCAAGGTCAACCCGCGCGGAGTTTTTGTCGATCATGCCGACCGTATTTGGGTGATCTCGCAGGACGAGCAACAACTTCTGAGGATTTCAAAAGATGGCCAAATCGAGCCAATCCTGTCCAAGCGAGTTTTCGAATTCCCACACCAAGTTGTCGTAAACTCTAAAGATCAGATCTGGGTAAGCGATGGCTACAAAAAAGGGATCTGGTCTTGGAAGCTTGGAGAGGAACCAAAACTCATTATCTCCGGTGATCCGTTGCAAAATCCCGTCGGTCTGTTTCTCGTCGATGATCAACCCGCTATCGTCGATCCGCATGCTCAAGCCGTCTTCAAATGGACCGAAAGCGGTTTAGTTAAATGGTTTGCCTTTGAAAACAATTAGCCTAGGCGACCCTTGCGGCATACTGGTCACGATCGAAGGCTGGGGAGTGAATCTTGCTGGTTGCTATGGCAACGCGCTTCTTCCAACCCCTAATGTGGACAGACTTGCCGCGCACGGTACGGTCTTCGACCAATTCTGGATGCACTCGATCCATCTGGAACCGAATCTAAAAGCGATCCTCCAAGGCATTCAGCCCGACGGCTGGCTAGTCGCTAGCGATAGCCCACACGCGATCAGAATGCTCCGTCAACGTGAAGGTCTAGACCGACTCGAGGTCAGCCCCTCCTTGCAAGAAGTGTCCTTCGAACGACTCCTTACGGAATCTCTGGAGTGTTGGCTTGAACAACGCCAAAAAACACCGTTTCTCTGGATCCATTCCAAAGGTCTGCACGGGACCTGGGATGCTCCCTATGAATTCCGAAAGCTCATGTGCGACAGTCAGGATCCCGATCCGCCCTTGGATCAAGTCCCCCCAGAGCTGATCCTTACAACCGACTTCGATCCGGATTTGCTTTTTGGATACGCATGCGGTGCAGGTGCGCAGTCGATCTGCATCGATCAGGGTTTGGGGTTGATCCTTCAGGCTCTCGAAGAGTTCGGTATCTCAGAAAATTGCTGGATCTCCATGGCTGGAATACTTGGGTTTCCACTCGGTGAACATCGTCGCGTTGGACTTAGCGATCGATCGAAGGGTTTCGCCGACAGGAATTATCCCATCGCTGACGCATATTCCGAACGTCTCCATACACCCTGGATCACTCGACCTGCGCAGCAAATGGATCTCGGGGTTCGAATTAGCCAACTTCACCAACCGAGTGATTTAGGGCGTTGGATCGAAAAGATCACCCAAGCAGGTGGTCGTTTTGATTCGGATGAGCCGAGCCCTCTGGGCCAATTGGCTTGGGCAACCGGAGTCGACGAAATCGCGTTATGTACCGAGCGATGGAGTGCGAGATTCGATACCTCCGGAAATCCAGAGGGCCAGATTTCGCTTTCCGACGAACGCCTAGGGGAGGTTTACTGCTTTCCTGAAGACCGCTGGCAACAAAACGAGATTGCCAATCGCGTACCGGAGGTCCAACTCATTCTACGTCAAATAGCCTCACTCTTGCTCGATGCCCCCCCAAGCGTCGACCCGCACTCGAGCGAGATTGAAACTCTTCTCTCAGACCTGCAATCCTATCGAAGATAACCTCTACGTCGGACGGACCGAAACCCTCTATGCGAAATACGATCAATGCGCTTGTACCCAATCCTTCGGAGCCCATCGCCAGAGTGTACATGCCGCGTCCAAGCAGGCATCCGAATATCTTTCGAAAGAGAATCGAGCGGGCCGAGGGGAACCCGCAACCTGGGGATTGGGTTGCTGTCTATGCGACGGATATGGACCCTAATGAGAATCAAAAAAAACACGACCCGCTACTCTTCGGGTACGGGATCTACAACCCTAGATCCGAGGTAGCCGTTCGTCTCTACTTTTGGCAAACTCAGCTTCCGACTCTTGCCGATTGGGATGCGCTCCTGAGCCAAGCAGTCCACCTTAGACACCATACTTTGCAGATTCCGAAAACCACCAATGCGTATCGTGTCCTGCATGGCGAATCGGACGGATTTCCTGGGTTGGTTGTCGATCGTTATGGGGATTGCCTAAGCGCCGAGGTTTTTAGTTTGGGCATGGCACAACGCGCCCCAGAGATTCTCGAACGCCTGCATCCTTTGCTCGGTACCAAGCACGCATTAGTTCGCCCCTCCCCTCAGTTCACAAGCCAAGAAGGAGCAATCTGGCAGGACTCGAAGTCCGAGAATTTTCCTGCGTACGTGACGATCGAAGAGAACCAGGTCAAATACAGGATCCATTTCGGTACGGGACACAAAACCGGATTTTTTTGCGACCAACGAGAGAACCGCGCGATTCTTGCAAGCCACGCCGCCGGGAAAAGCGTGCTCGATGTTTGTTGCTATTCCGGAGGTTTTTCCGTCGCGGCCGCGAAATCCGGCCAAGCCTCCGAGGTGGTCGGAGTCGACCTTGACGAAGAAGCCTTGGTCATGGCCAAGAAAAACGCGGATATCAATGACGTTCGAGTCCGATATGTCCATGCCGATGCGTTCGCCTACATGCGAGATATGGCTCGAAACAACAAGCAATTCGACATCGTCGTCCTCGATCCTCCGAAACTCATTCGATCCAGGACCGAACTCGAAGAGGGAACTCGCAAGCATATCGACTTGAACCGTCTTGCGATCCAACTGGTGAAACCTGGTGGAATGCTACTGACCTGCTGCTGTGCCGGACTGCTCGATGGCCCCTCGTTCATGCAAGTGGTCCAGAGTGCCGCCAGAGCTACCGGAACGAATCCCGACGGAACAAGAGCGCGGGGCAGGGTCGTTCAAATATTTGAAACCCGATCGGCTGCGATGGACCATCCGATCGCAACTCACTGTCCGGAAACCGGCTACCTTAAAGCCTACTGGTGCAGGATTCTCTAGGTTTTTGCGAGGGATTGAGCATCCTTTGTGGCCGTCGTAAGCAGGCCATGGATTCAGCAGTCGAGGCCATCTCCCAAACGCCGAGCCTCGATTTCAAATGGATTGTCCCAATAGGGATCCTTCCGCTGTAGCTTGAGCAATAAACCAACTCCAAGATACATCGGCACAAAGAGCAATCCCCATCGTTGGTATTGATCCACATGGACACGTTCATGGTTCCACGTCTCGATGAACGTTTCTTTGTCCCGCGCCAAAATCGCATGTCCAAAGGTCATCGCAGCAGCACCACCTAGCACGGGAGCCCTGACAAGAAGGCGTTCGACGGCTGGCCCAAAAACTCCTATGGTGCCTCGATGCACGATCAGACTTCGACTGCCTCGGATGGGAATCAAGTACACAAGAAGCCCCAAAAGGGTGTAGGGTGAGGGCCACAGGTAGCACCAGAGTGTCTGCAACTGGTTCCAAAGACGCAGGCTCATCACTTGGATTACTCGATTGCACTTTTTTTGCGAAGAACACCGACGATCAGGAGGACAACCGCCAAAGCTCCAAAAGCGATCAAGGCCGGGCCATTCGAAAAGAGGAACGAACGATAGACATCCCCTTGTTCTGCCAGCAACTTGCCCTTCTCTTCCCATCCTAGCCAAGCCGAAAGGTCCAACGCTTCCAACCATTCCTTTCTGAAGTTCAAAAAGGAAATCAGAACCGCCGCGATCGCTCCGCCAGCGATGTATCCGGAACTCAGCAACACCGCAGGACTCGAATCGTCCTCCTTGTCTTTCGGTACGCGATGGTACGAATCGACCAACCAGCGGATGACCCCGCCGACAAAGATCGGCGTCGAAGCTGAAAGTGGCAGGTAGACCCCTACGGCAAACGGTAAACTGGCCACACCACTGAGCTCAAGCGTGACGGCGATCACGACACCGATCAAGACCAGACCCCACGGGAGTCTCCGATCGAGAATGCCGTCGATGATCAATTGCATCAAGACAGTTTTGGGCGCATCGAACTTGCTTTTCGAAACATCTCGCCCTTCGTCATCCTGCTTCAAACTGCCGTTGATCGCAGGGTCGACAAGGTACACCGGGGTTCCTTGTTCATCGAGCAAATACCTGCCTGGCGGCACAGACTTGTCGGTTTCGGCTCTGCCGAGATTCAAGACATAGTACTGGTTTTTATCGTTCGAGTAATCCCCCGAATGCACGTTGTCTTTCGGTAAGCCTGTGACATCGAGCTTGATATCCTGGTAAGGCTTGACGGCATTCTTGCTGTAGGTTGTGTTGGCTTCGTTCAAGGCTAAGAGAACAAGACCAACGACAAGTGCGCTGGTCAGTGCACCGATAAGGATGGCGATCTGCTGGGACCTAGGGGTCGCACCGATCAAATGACCGGTCTTTAGAGCCTGAGCAGTGCTGCCACCGTTGGACGAGGCGATGCAGACTACGCCAGCGATCGTCAGAGCGGTAAGCTTAATTTCTTTGTTGATACTGAGCCAACCAAAGCCGTCGAGCGCCAGCAAGATCAGGCAGGTCAGGAGCAACGTAGCGACAGTCATTCCTGAGATCGGATTCGACGACGAGCCGATTTCGCCGGTCAGACGCGAGGCAACGGTCACGAACAAGAACCCGAAGACAACAATCATGATAGCGGCCACTAAACCCGTAAACCCGAAGCCCAAACCGAGTTGCGGCACGGCCATCAAGGATGCCACGAGAATCAGACTTGCAGTGAGCACTAATGGAATGGGCAAGTCGGTATCGGTTCGAAGCTTACGGGCTCCTTGGCCTGAGCGGCTTGAGACCAAGTCGCCGAAGCTGGTGAATACGGCCCCAAGAATCACCGGCATGGCCTTGATCATACTCAGGATTCCACCGGCCGCGACCGCCCCTGCTCCGATGTAGAGGATGTAGGAGGACCGCAATTCACCGGGCGACATGTCCCGAATCAGCTTCGTACCGGGCTCGACCATCGTCGTTAATCCCTCGCCAAAAGTCACGATCATTGGAGCGATGACCAAGTAGGCTAGAACGCCACCTGCGACCATGATGCTCGCAATTTTTGGGCCGATGATGTAACCGACTCCGAGCAAACTCGGCGCCACTTCGATCGAAAGCAAGGCACCTTTGAGTCCGACGGTTTTCCCGGCGACGGTTGAGAACAGAGGCATGGATGCCTCTTCTCGCCAGAATTTAAGTGCCTGCATGGCAAACTGGTAGAGGAACCCAAGTCCGAATCCGGCGAAAACCATCGAGGCGGTGGCCCCTCCCTTTTCTCCTGCCAAGAGGACCTCGGCACATGCCCTACCTTCAGGAAACGTCAGTTTCCCATGCTGTTTGACGATGAACGCTTGTCGAAGCGGGATCATCAGCAGGATCCCGAGCAAACCGCCAAAGATGCTGATGGTCATGACCCGCACCACATCGATATCAAAGCCAAGCAACAGCAGAGCTGGCATGATCAGTCCAACCCCAAAGGCCAGCGATTCACCAGCCGAGCCGGTGGTTTGGACAATGTTGTTTTCCAGGATGGTGGTTTTGCGAATGCCTGTGATTTGGCTAATCGCTCGAAAAAGGGTGATCGACAAGACGGCCACCGGAATGGAGGCCGATACGGTCAGCCCGACTTTAAGCACCAAATAAATCGAAGAGGCTCCGAAGATGATGCCAAGCAGCGCTCCGATAAGAACGGGAAACCAAGTTAATTCCGGGACATTCGATTCGTTGGCGATGTAGGGTTTGAAGTCGGACTGGTTCTCTTGCATTCGACTAGACCTTATTCTTCTCCAACCCTACCAACTAAACCCGAAACGAAATCGATTTCGATACCAACTACAAGCTATTTCACGCCATGCATCAACTTGTTGACGAATGGTGAAATCACTAGGTAGAGCAAACCGAAACCTGCACCGAGCCACCACAGTTGTGTGAACACGGTTGCATACTGATCCATGTTGCGAACTTCATTCTCGCCATGGCCCCCACCGCCTTGGGATGCCAACGCGGCGATCAAACCTGCAAAGTAGTTCGCCATGGCCGTAGAGAGAAACCAACCCCCCATCGCCATACCGACATCGCTCGGTTTGGCTAGTTTGGTGACCATCGAAAGGCCGATCGGAGAGAGGCAAAGCTCGGCGACGGTATGGATCAAGTACGTGACTCCGAGGATGGTCCAAGCGACCTTGGCGTTCGGAGCAGTCCCCTTGATTGACCATACCAACACATAGAAGCCCAGGCCGACACAAAACAGTGCGATTGCGAATTTCGCTGGAATTGATGGATTCACTCCCTTCTTGTCGAGCCAAGGCCATAGCATCGCGAACAAAGGGGCAAGAGCGATGATGAAGAATGCATTGAAACTCTGGAACAGCGAGAAATCAAAGGGGGACTCAACAAAGTCTCTTGCAAAAAAGTTTAGAGAAGAACCTGCTTGTTCAAACAAAGCCCAAAACAGAATATTGGCCACGAACAAAACCATCATAGCGATGTATCGTTGAAGCTGTACTTTCTCGCCACTTCGGATGCCGCTGACGATGAAATAGACGATTAATCCGACCATCATCGCCATCAGTACGTAGCCCAGTAGGGTGCTCTGGCTGAGCAAAAGAAAAATGATCGGCACAATCGCCAATGCACCAGCAAGTACGATCATGATCGGTCCGAGACCTTCACGACCTTTGGGGGGAAGACCTACGGCCCCCAGCATTCCCTTGTTGAACTGGAAGATGATGATCCCGAGAATCATCCCGATACCCGCCGCGAGGAAACCATATTGCCTACCGTACCAAACACCGATCATCGAGGCGCAGATAATTGGAGCAAAAAACGCGCCTGCGTTGATCCCCATATAAAAAATCGTAAACCCAGAATCGCGTCTAGGATCTTGCGGTGAATAGAGCTTTCCGACCATCGACGAAATATTCGGCTTGAACAATCCGTTTCCTGCCACCATGATCGATAGGCCGACGAGGAAAATATTGAGATCCTTGAAGAGAAGCAGAAACATTCCGACCGCCATCAGCAATCCTCCAAGGAGGATCGAGCGTTGATATCCCAGAAATCGATCTGCGATCAACCCTCCGAAGATTCCCGTCGCGTAGACCAACGAGGTAAAACCTCCGTAGGTAAGGCTTGCTTGCTTCTCAGCGAGGTCCTTGGCCAAGTCGCCGAAAAATGTATCCGCCACGTACACGGCCAGCATGGCGCGCATTCCGTAATAACAGAAACGCTCCCAGAATTCGGTCGAGAAGAGCATCCAGAGCGAACTTGGATGACCCAGGAAATCCCCCTCAGGAGGTGCGACATAGCCGGGAACTTCGTCGGTCGAGAGGCCTGCGCGTTGGTCGGATAGCTCCGAGGAATCGTACGGATCGGTCTCGCTGGGGTTATTGCTCATTCAAAAAAATCTCCTAGGCCTTCGCTCAATGGCTCGGTTTCAAAACGGTTTTCGTATCGGTATCGAATTACGCAGGTATCACACTCTTCATCTTCTTCAGACCCACGGTGGCATTCTCGAGCGGATCGAGTTTCCAGTACTCGCGATTGAAGAGTTCCAGGGATAGCACCCCGTTGAATCCACTTGCCATGACCGTCTTAAGAATCTCTCCAATCGGAGCGATGCCGTCGCCAGGGTAAACCCGATCTGCATCGGAAATCTTATCGCGCACCATGTCCGGATAATCGTTCATGTGAAATACAGGAATCTTGGTGCCTGCAAGCAATCCTAAGTCGTTGAAGTTCGATCCACCCTTGTAAAGATGGTAGACATCAGGCAGCACACAAGCATCCGGGTGCTGCGCGGCGGCCGCGACATGCAATACCTCCGATAACTTCGATAGATTTTTCGAGAAACCCCACACCTCGAGCATTGGAAGACAACCGACGGTTCGCCCAAGCTCCAGCAGGGCTCGATAACGCTCGCCAGCGACATCGAGATTGAGCAACTCCCCATCGACGGCTCCCGCAGGTGGGGCCGCAATTCGCTTGCCACCTAGAGCCACCACAATCTCCATTTCCTTCTTGGCCTGCTCCAACGCTTTTTTGTGTGCTTCCAAGTCGCTCAGGATCCAAGGTGCAAAAGCTATCGCGCTTTCGAGAGTCAATCCCGCATCGGCGATTCGCTTGCGCAAATCGCTAAGACTGCCTCCACCGGAGGTGTACTTGTCGACATCCCTAAGCCAGATCTCTAAAGAGTCGTAGCCTGCTTTCTGAGCAATCGAGACTTGTTCGACAATCGGGATCACTTCGCCATGAATGGTGCTTGTATTCAGACAGTATTTCAATTTCGAAACTCCAGGGAGGTTGGTTAAGGCCGATGAAGCTAGGGAGACCATCGAGGAATCCAGGGTCGCGCCAAGGACCACGGCTCCTGCGGCTACAGTTAACACATCGCGTCTTGGAATCCGGCCGGATTCGCGACGTACGCCACGTGTTGTTTCAGGCTTGAACGGGGAATCGTCTTGGGTTGGCATTCTTTTTGTATCGAGAGAGTTTCGGTCGGCTGCGTTTGGAAATCGCTTTTACACAGCGCAGTAAAGCTACACAGAGCAGTAAATCTACACAGCACGGCAAATCCACACGGTGCAGCAAAACCAGGATTGTATCAGATTTTTCGAGGAAGATCCCTCATGCGAATGCTCTCTGGAACGAATGCCAGCGCGTAAGCTCCAGCGATCAAACCCAGCAGCAAGTCACCGGTAAGGAGAATATAACCCATTCCAAGCAGGATCGTAAAAACGACCCCTAGACTTCGCAACCTTCGATTGCAAAGACATACCAAGCTTAACGGATGAAGCATCAAGAACACCAAGCCGATGCATTGCCCGAGCCCAGCGTTCCTGGAGATTTTCCCTAACCAACCAGAGCCTTGCTCCGAAAGCAGTCCAATGGCATCCCCGTTCCACCAAACCGGTTGCTGCAGCATGCTGGCAAGCGACAATGCTACCCATAAAACCCAATGAATTTGCAGGCATCGTAGGCCGATGTTCGCAAGCACACTATACCGATCTGCGGATTCCTTGAGCGAACTCTTCAGGAACAGCCTCTCACCCGGCTCGATGGCCAAATAGAAAAGCCCGGCTGACATTAGAATCTCCGATGGCATCGTCAACCAAGGGGCCCGATGATGAACCATCATCATGCAGGCCCAAGCCAAAATGGGCGCGATGCGATGTCCGATTCCCAGGAACATCAAAACACTCGCCAGGAATCCGATCACACACACTGCTTGGCCAGCCAGCGGACTGGTAAGCAAGTACAAAATCGACCAGCGGTATTGGCTGCCCGTATCGGGCATCCCTTGGCCGATCAAATACCGACCCGCTTGGGATCCTAGCCAGCCGTCGCCCGAGAGCCACTGGGGAACCCAAAACAGATACGACACGAATTGAAACGCAATGGTCAGCGCAAAGAGCTGCCTTACCCGGGCCATTGAGGCTAGAGACACAGGGGAAAACCAAAACTCGTCCCAGGTTCCGGGCAGTTGCTTTAACCCATCCGCGAAGCTCGCCAACTCAGTTCGTTCCACGCATAGCTCCTGATTCCGCAGAATCGCCAGTGCCAGGGTTGCTCGCACCCGCAGGATTGTTCGATGAAGTTTGGGCTTTCGTCACAGGGACTTTTGTCACAGGGACGGTCCTGGTCGCGTCTATCGAAGGCACCAGTGTCAATTCCCCGTTTGCCATTGGAATCACGGTTGCTTGATAAAGCGTCCCGTTGCCCTTGCCCGTCGAGTCCTGGGCCGTAAAGCGAATTTGATCGATCTCCAACCCCTGGGCTCTGGCTCGCTGGACCAAAGAAAGAGCGATCAATCCGAAACCTTCCTCGTCCTCGTTGCTCGCCAGGGCTCCTGCAAGTTGCGAAAGACGTCTCCAGCGGGCGTCCGAATTGGCCGAGTCGATCCAAGCAGTCCACGTCCGGCCGCTGCGGTCGGTGCGGTAGTCGATTTGGACAGGACGGTCGAAGGATTCCGAACCGACGATCGACATAGGTAGCAACTCGGTGTACCAGCCCAATCCAACAAGGTAAGGCTGCATCTTTATAAGCGCATTGTCGGCAATCGGCATGCGACTCAAACTGTTGTTCGAGAAGTAGACCAACGAGATCAATCCGAAATGAAGGACCAGGACGACCGACACCGCAGCGCGCAGCCAAGCGGGCCATCGGATGCTCCGACCTTTGGTGTCCGGTTCAAGGGCCATACAAAATCCTAATCTGGCAAAATCCTAATCTGGGAAAACCATCTGGCGAAATTCACTCTGGAAAACCCCTCCGAATCAAAACCCACTCGGACTTCTGCTAAGATAACCCCGGCAATCCGTACTCATTCTGTACCCAGTCAGCATCGCTAAAGTGCCCAGCGCGGTCGACTCCAGAAGGCCGGAGGCTAATGGTAATTCGGAAACCCTCGGTACAAAAGGTCGCTTCAAGCGAGCTCGGAAGAATCGCCCTAAGAAAGCGCCCGAAAGAAACCGCCCGAAAGAAACCGATCGAAGAAATCGACCAGACACATCAATACTATGGATCCGAAAAGCACTCCAAACCCCGAGCCAACACCGATTCGCCAAGACCCGGTCGTCATGGAGCTCTCAAGCATTCCTTGCTGCCCAGTCTGTAGTGGCCGACTAGTCGAAATCCGAGCCAAGTACCACTGCAGCCGTTGCCACAGGATCTGCGAGACCTGTTGCGAGGGCGGCCGCGGTTAAGCCTTGACGCTCCAAGCCTCTAGGCCATAGACTCTAGAACTTTTCGGACCACTTTTAGACGGGAAATACCTGTGCCAGCGACTTGTGTGATCGGCCTACAATGGGGAGATGAAGCCAAAGGGAAACTTGTCGACCTTCTGGCCCCCAACTACGACGTAGTGGTTCGTTACCAAGGTGGTGCCAATGCTGGCCACACCGTGGTGACGGGCAAGGAGGTCTACAAGCTGCATCATGTCCCCTCGGGAATTCTCTCGAGCCAAATTCAGAACGTGATCTGCCCAGGGGTGGTGATCGAACCGAACATGCTCATCCAAGAGATCACTGGGCTCGAGTCGCGGGGAATCCATCCGCGAAGCAATCTGATGATCAGCGAACGAGCTCACGTCGTGATGCCTTGGCACATGATCGAGGATCGAGCCATCAACAAAACCGTCGTCAGCGGCGAGAGCATAGGAACCACCAACCGAGGCATCGGTCCATGTTATCGCGACAAGGTGGGTCGAACCCATGCGATCCGCATGGCCGACCTAGTAAGTCCTCAGTTAGCGGACCGAATTCGAGAGATTGTCCACGCTAAGCGTTCGCTCTTGGCCCCTTTGGCCAGCCCCGAAGACATCGCCCAACTAGACGCCGACAAAATCATCGCGCTTTGTCGATCTTGGGCTGATTCTCTCGGAAGCATGATCTGCGATACAACCTACTTTCTCCACGATCAGCTCGACGCCAACAAGAAGCTTCTTATGGAAGGGGCCCAAGGCTCCTTGCTGGATATCGACCACGGTACATTCCCATTTGTCACCAGCAGCAACGCATCTGGCGTTGGAGTTTCGAGCGGTTCGGGCATTCCCCCCCGATCCATCGAGTGCATGATCGGAGTCGCAAAAGCTTATTCGACTCGCGTCGGCGGTGGCCCCTTTCCAACCGAATTGCTCGACCAGACCGGTAACAAGATCCGGGAGATCGGTCGTGAGTATGGTACTACAACAGGCCGCCCAAGACGCTGCGGTTGGTTCGATGCAGTAGCGGTTCGGTACACGGCCCGCCTGAGCGGTGCGAATTATCTATCGCTGATGATGCTCGATGTTCTGAGCCATTTCGAAACACTTCAAGTCTGTGTGGCCTACGAACTCGACGGACAACGTATCGATCGACTTCCAAGCCAAGCCGACACGCTGCGGCGATGCAAGCCCATCTACGAAACACTCCCCGGCTGGAACCAAGATGTTACCAAGGTGCGGACACTCCAAGATTTCCCGACCAATGCCCGCAAGTACATGGACCGCATCTCGGAACTTGTTTCGGTTCCCCTAGGAGTCCTTTCGGTTGGACCAGACCGTGAGCAGACGATCTTTCTGATGTAGTCGGTTTCGCAAGGTTGGATTGATGGCCATCTTCGGTCGAAAAAAACAGGTAGATCATCATTCTGGTTCCCTTGAAGCCATCGATCCGGCTCGCTTTCCCAAGCACGTTGCAATCATCATGGATGGCAACGGAAGATGGGCCAAAACTCGGGGATTGCCACGCATCGAAGGACATCGCCAGGGCGCCAATTCCGTCGAAGTCGCCCTGACCACTTGCGGGGAACTCGGAATCCCCTACCTGACCCTCTATTGCTTTTCGAACGAAAACTGGAAACGACCCAAGGACGAACTCGACTTCTTGATGGGACTCCTCAAAACCTACCTCATCAATCAAACCAAGCGACTTATCGCCAATGGAGTTCGTCTGATGGTCATCGGCCGTCGAGACGGATTGAGCCAAGACGTCCTGGATGTGATGGAGCAAGCGATCGATCGGTGCAAGCATGGGTCAAAACAAACGCTGGTGCTTGCGATCAACTACGGGGCTCGCCAGGAAATCGTCGACGCGGTTCGGGAAATCTCCCAAGAGGTCGCTAATGGAAACCTCAGTCCCCAGGACATCTGCGAGGCGACTATCTCCGAGCACCTATATACCAACACTCTTCCAGATCCCGATCTCTTGATCCGAACCAGCGGCGAATTGCGAATCAGCAACTTTTTACTCTGGCAAATCAGCTACTCCGAGATTTGGATCACTCCCAAAGCTTGGCCTGAGTTCGGCAAACAGGATCTGATCGAAGCCGTCGGCGAGTTCGTCAAACGGGATCGACGTTTCGGGGGATTGGCCTAAGCTAGCTTCGTCGAAGAGCATTCCAACAATGTGGTCGATAACCAACAACCAGTCGCTGGCAATTCTATGCGGGTTGCTCAGCCTTGTTGCCCTCTACTTGGGCTTCCTGTCTTTCCGGTTATCGCAACAAATCGGCTTGCTCAAGACGCAATTACAAGCGGCCCAAGCGGACCAACAATTAGCATTTTACGATTTTTTAACCGGTCTTTTGAATCGACGTGGATGGGACCGAGCTGTGCGAATGTTGGTGCCGACCGGGCCACAAACCTTGGTGATGCTAGATTTGGATCAATTCAAACAGACCAATGATCGCTATGGACATCGCACAGGGGATCTTGTTCTCAAGGAGTTCGCAGATCGGCTCAGAATAGGCTTTGAAACTTCTGGCTCTGTCTTGTCGAGGGTGGGCGGAGAAGAGTTCGCGATTGTCTCAGCACAGCCCTCAGAGCTTCTCATCGAATCGGTTGAGCTTTGGCTAGAGACCCAAAGGGGATCTCCATTCCGAGACGGTCTGCACTCGATCGTTATTCGATGTAGCCTAGGGGTCGCACAGCGGACCGAGGGTGAGTCGATCGAGGATTGGCAAGATCGAGCCGATCGCGCCTTGTACGAGGCGAAAGAGTCGGGTGGGAACTGCGTGCGACTATCCTCAATGCCGATCTAGGGCAAAGGCACGCTCTGAATTGACCGGCAATCCGAGAATCAATCGGCATTGCGCTTCAGGATATACACTACGTCTTCGGTGGTCTCATCGACCTCGATCGGCTCGTCGATATCGTAGCTGAAGTCATAGGCGGCCTCGATCGTCCAGGACGGTACCTTCTTGACCAACGTTGCAAACTGCTTGTAGGTGTAGCTTCGAAGCACCAAACAATCGTCGATGCGCATCGAACCGGTCGGTCGGTAGATATCGAACCGGATATTGAATCGTTCCACCCGAGCTTTAGGGTCTTTATCCCGAGGCCACATGCGGGTGTTGACCTGCAAATGACCTCGCCGAGCAGTCCAGCTCTCCTCATCGGTCGTCGGCCCGACGAGCGGGGTGAGGTGGAACCCTAACGCATAGATCCCACCCGGTCGCACGGCCGACGCCATGGCTCGCAGATGCTTGACGGCTTGCTGCTCACTGGAAAGATGCCGAAAGGAGTTGATGGTGTTGAACGCAGCATCATAAGGCTTATCGACAGGGAAATCGCACATGTCAGCGACAAACGCCGTGGGTTTGATCTCGTGCCGCTTGAGCCTCTTGTTGCAAAAGTCGATCGCCTTGGAGTTCAAATCCAAGCCAGCGCAGTGATAGCCCCCTTTGATCATCCTGTAAAGCAATCGCCCAGTCCCACAGGCAGGTTCCAATAGTCGCTTCGTCTTGCCCTTGACATGCTTTGCAAAGGCCGCCTGAAGGAATTTGTACTCGGCTGCCCAATCGCTACCAAAAATAAGGTCGTAGTAGACGGGGTGATCGTAGATGCTTTCTTCGACAGTTTGCATGGGTTTGAACTCAAGGAAGGGGTTGGGACCTTGCTAAGAGTCGATAGAATAATCGAAGCTCGGGTTCCTATGCATAGGGGGACTGAGCTTGAAGCAAGGTTTTCTCCATTTCCCGATCGGCTTCGAATGTCCTGCGGCAGTTTTCAGGCACGACAATACCAGATTTCCCACAGGACCAACTACCGGCACAGTTTTCAAGCGTCCCTGTGCCACAACCAACTCCACCTACGACCCCGGGAAGTCGTTGGCCAAAAACTACTCCATTCGGCAATCGAAATTACCCCCGAGCCAGATTATCGAGCCTCAAGCTTCGATAGCTTCGGCAACCCGACGGAGTTCTTTAGCATCGAACGCCCCCACGCCGAAATGTGTGTCCACTCGTTCTGTGGCGTCGAACGCTCCGAGCCCCAGTTTGTTCCACTCGCTGGATTTTCTATCGCCGATCTCCAAGCCGATATCCGACGGGCGAACACCACCGAAAGCCGTCAAGCATTCGAATTCCTAAGCCCCTCGCGGTACTGCGCTATCGACCCACAGTTCGAATCCTTTCTGTCGTCGGTCTGGGATCCAACCCTCGATAGCCTCGTTCTGCTCGATGCGATCAATCAACACATCCATCAATCTATCCGCTACGAACCCAGTTCGACCGATGTGACAACTCCGTCCCTTACGGCTCTTAAGAATCGGGTCGGAGTTTGCCAAGACCTCGCCAATGTGTTCATCTCCTGCATGAGAACCGCCGGGTTTCCGGCCCGCTATGTCAGCGGTTATCTCGTCACGGTCCCCGCTCCAGGGGAATCCAAACGGATCGGTGCCGATGCCTCTCACGCTTGGGTCAGCGTTTTTCTCGGCCACCTCGGTTGGATCGATTGGGACCCGACGAACAACATCCGCGCGAATTGGGACCATATCACCCTTGCTTGGGGACGTGATTATGCTGATGTGCCACCCATCCAAGGTGTCTACGTCGGGGGCGGTGACACGCTGCTCGAAGTCGCTGTGGATGTCTTGCTAGCAAACGAATCGCTAGCAAATCCTCCAAAAGATCCGGAATGATCTTGCCCTGAGTGCACTCAATTTGGACACTGCCAAGCATGGGATTTCGGGAGCCATTGGCCCCGAAGCGGTGGGCTAGATCAGCCTAGGACGGGATCAAGGAGGATCCGGATGGTTGCAAGAAACCGAGCGACAACAAACTTACTCTGGATGCTTCTGAGTTGGACATCTTGTGGCATTCTTACGGCCCCTTTGGCTCTGGCTCAGGTGGGGGATTGCCTAGCGATTGTTTTTGTCGATCCGCAGCATCCAGATAGCCAATCGATGGACCAAGTCGCGGCACAAGCCATCGAGATGGGCTGGGCTATTCGCCGTGTCGATGCTCGCCGAGAACCGCATGTTACCCAGCGGTGGCGCATCCACACCGCTCCGACAACCGTATTGACGCAAGGCGGTCGGGAAGTCGATCGCATTCTCGGACCGGTGAATTGGACGGAACTTTACCGCCGAATGATCCGTTTCTCAGCACCCGATTCGATCAAGAACGCACCGTTAGCCCCGAGCGAAAGTAAGCCTAAAGTCGATGTGGACTCGCTGGTTCCTATGCAACGCTCAGTGGCTCCCCTAAACCCCGAACCTTTGCAATCGGACCCTGCCCGAGCCACGGTACGCATTCTGGTCGACGAGTCCGATTCGCACGCAATCGGCTCGGGAACAGTGATTCAGTGCGATGCCCAAGGCGCCGTAGTGCTGACTTGCGGACACCTTTTCCGGGATCGAACTCCCAAGTCGGTCATCACAGTCGAACGCTTCGAGAACGGAACACCCGTAAGGTACGGTGCCGAATTGATCGACTACCAAATCGAAGACGTCGATATCGGCCTTTTGCTGTTTCATCCAAACCAATCTGTCCCCGTCGCCCAAGTGGCACAGCAGGTTGAGCAACTCGCCCAAGGGGATCCGGTCTACAGCATGGGTTGCGATCATGGCCAGGCTCCTTCAAGACGCGATTCGCAGGTGACCAAGCTGAACCGATACCTCGGTTCGGCCAACATCGAAACGGCTGGCGCACCTGTTCAAGGCCGCAGTGGCGGAGGTTTGTTCAACCGCCGTGGCGAGCTGGTCGGTGTTTGTTTTGCAGCCGACACCGAACTCGATGAAGGACTCTACTGCGGAATTCCTGTTGTCCACGAACAACTCAGGAAACTCGGTTTGCTCAAGCTTCCGAGTTCTCCCGCCCCTAACCCTGAAAATCCTGAAAGGTCCCTTACAGGACAAGCCCCGACGACCATGACCGTGATTCTTACCGACTCCTCGGGCAGCACTCGGCAATTGACAATCGACCGCCCGAGCGAACAGCTCATCGATAAGATGCGTCAGGAATCGCAAAGAAGTCTTCAAGCCAACGCGCAGAATCAAGTTCGCTGGAAACTAACCAGTGCGCCAAAATCCCTTCGATGAAAACACAGTTAAAGCACCAATCAAAAATCGATGCGATCCGCCTGTTGTTCCAGGGCACGAGCTTGAGCCTCGCTCTCGGTAGCTTGCTTGCTTTGGCTTTACCAGGATGCGGCACCACCAAATCGGTTACGGCAACCGAGCAGTTGCTTATGTCCGACGCCGTCGATTCGACCATTTCAAAAATCGACTTCCGACCATTGACCGGCTACAAAGTCTATCTCGATACCACCTTCATGGCATCGGCGGGTAAGCCCATTCCGGGCGTTCCAATGCAGACCAACCTGGTAACATCGGACTACGTCATCAGCTCGATTCGTCAGCAACTGACCGCCGCTGGGTGCCAGATTGTCGATACCAAAGACGTCGCTGATATCATTTGCGAAGCCCGATGCGGCGCTCTGGGTACCGACGGCCACAATGTGACTTATGGTATTCCAGCCCTGAATATTTTCGGCGGTGCTACTTCCTTGATGGCTGCCGCTCCCATGCTTCCTACCATCCCTGAGGTCTCGTTCGCTAAGAAAGAGGTAAAAAGCGCCGCTTCAAAAATTGCTGTTTTCGCCTACGACCGCGAAACTAGGGAACCTCTGTGGCAGTCGGGGATCGCCCAAGCTGGCAGCAATGCCAAGGATACCTGGTTTCTTGGGATCGGTCCGATCCAGCAAGGATCGATCTATCGCGGCCCTAGATTCGCCGGACGCAGATTCAATGGCCAAAGAACTCTCAATGACGAAATCCCCCGAGGCGATTCGCCAAACGGAGTGGACCCTCGCTCGCAAATCACCTTCGCGCACCCCTGGTTCGATACGGACCCTGCCAAAGCGACCGATCCTTCGGAACCCTCGAAGCCCTCAGAGGGCAAGGACCAAGGTTCGGGACTCCTGGCCAAACAACCCGATGAGGGCAAAGAACCTTACGGTGCCAAAAAGGGCGTCAAGGCTCGTTTGACCAGTGACGCCCGATAGAATCAAGCCGAATTCGATGCGATGGATTTAAATCGCATCGTCGCGACGTTCCCCTGTGAACTCGACTTCACCAGCGTCATTGCCTAACGCATAGTCGATCGATCCTTTGATCTTATCCCCCAGTGGACTTCCCATGAAGTCCGCCTTAATCCGGGATCCTTGAAAGTCAGCTTCCACCGTAAATGTCAGTTCATTCTTTTCGATCTTCACGTCCTTGGCGTCGATCTTGACGTCATTGCCCAGCGCATAGTTGGCCTTGAGCTGATCGCCATCTTTGGTGATCGTCAAGATCGGCTCCATGACGTTTCCGTTCGCATCGATACGAAGTTTCCATTTGCCGACGACGTCGTCGGCCTGCACGCTTCGCGTAGCGGTCCAATCGAGGTCTCGACTTCCTGCATCGGTGGAAGCTTGAACGGTGCCATTGAGTGTGTCTTTCTTGACCGTTCCGTCGAATACCAGTTTGACATCCATTCCTTGGTAGTTGATCTTGAACTCAAAACTGACCTTATCGCCGCTAACGCGTCCGTTCTCGATATCGATTTTGCGACCAGAACTGCTTTGGTACTTGCCCTTGAGCGACTTGTCCTTGGAGTCCTTGATGGTCTCTCCGAGCGTCAGTCGCACCTGATCCTTGGTCTGTTGGCCATCCAAATCGTATTCCCATCTCCATGTTCCCGAGGGATCGACGATGGCCTTGGCTGTGTCCTGGGCAAGTGCCATGTTGCAGCATTGCGCGACGAAGATTGGGGAAACCAGGGCGAAAGACAATAGAGACAATGAGCCTAGCGAGAGGGCCAAACGCATGACAAACTCCTACAAAACTGAGGTGCAAAAGAATAACCGTTCCTGCGCATTCTAATGCCTCAGCGCGTTCCTTGAAGCGCAACTCAGGCCAAATAATCGATCGAACCGTCGGCTCGGTCTTCCGGGTTACCGACGGTATCATCGGCCGGGCTTGGTGCAGTTTCCGGAACTGAGGAACTGGTCTGGGAGGCTCGCCGGGGCAATTTTCCATTGCCGTACCGCTCTGAGCTGAGGCCAGCCGCAGCGGCTTGGTCTACGGTTCGATTCCTGCGAATCGGTTCCAAACGCAACGAGTTTTGCTGCAAATCGATGGGTCGAGTCATCGGGACGTGCGATCTCTGCGCCTGCCTGTGCAGACTGGTTTAAGGCGTTTCAAGGAGAACTTGGTCGAGCGAATCCCGCAAAGGCATCGGGGGGCGAATCTGAGGGTTGCTCGTCGTACCACCGACTTCGATTCGCATCCAATTGGCGTTTGGGTTTTGAGTGAAAGGTCGAACCAAAGCTCCGACAATGCCGCGTCGACCTACATTGGCGACCAATTCTAAATCCAATTCTCTTCGAAAATTCACAGATCCCCTTCCTTGCATCGAGATCAGATCGCCATCGAGCTGCAGGCTCTTGATCGGTATCCGATCGCCATCGATTCCGAACTCAATGTCCGCCGAATCGAAGGCACCTTGGTCAGGGCGAACGGCCAAAAGGTTCAATAAGCGAATCATCGCGGGAAGCTCATAGAGATTCGCACCTCGCAACCATGCCCTGCCAGCTCCAGAAACCGCATTGAGGTTGTCCATCGATCCGTCGACATCGCACTCGATGAACAAGCGACCGTTGGCAGTTGTAACGGTCTCTCCAAGGTCGACGAGCATTCCGTGAACGTCGGCGTCGACCAATCGCACACGAAGATGCGCTCGGTCGCCATTGAGCGGTTCGATCCCGCTGAGAAACAGAGTGCCGCTGAGGGTCCGAGCTCGCATGTCATTGTCACTTATATCCATGTTGGGAAATTCGATCGGCTGAACAACCTTCGGACCGAACCAACTAACAGCACCTTGGTCTCGTCGCTCGACCAAGCTGTTTCGGACATTCGATTGGAAAGATGCCGATACGACCGGTGCTTGGGAATTCATCGGATTTGCAGGCGTACCGCTCGATGCGATTCGTCGGCCCGAGGGATTTTTCGTATTCCAGTCGTTCGCATCGCGTCCTAAATAGAGGACGTTGTGGCTCAGTGCAAAGGGCCCTTCGACCCCCGTTACGGCGACTCCCCGAACCGACAATGCATCCAGAGCAAGTGAGCCATAAGCGGTGGTTGAATGATTGCTGTTCTCGCCGGAGATCTGAATGGTCCCTCGCAATCCTTTCACATGATCGATTCCGATCGATGCATCTTCCAAGTCCGCACGAAGGTTCCAGTCCCTGAGCAGCGAGGCGTGCCCCTCCTCGGGAGAGGCTACATACGTCGATCCAGTGATGCTCACCGGACCTCGAAAACCCCAGCGTGTCATGGGCTCGCGGAGGACCTGGGGCAAACAACCGATGAGCACTTGATCGACGACCAAACGCGACGTGGGAAGCCAATTGAGCATTCCGTCCCAAGATCCATCGCTATGGAGCCGGATTTGACCGTTGGTCTCGACGCGGCTCGCGTCATGGATTCCTGAGAGGGATCGAATGTCGATCCGCCCTGGACGGAAATCGACCACACAGTCGATCTCGTGCATCGCGTAAGGAAACGAGAGCGGATGGAGCGACATGCCTGTAATGCTCCGATCGCTATTTCGTGACTCTTGGATCGCCACCTTGAGATCCATCGGCGATCGCAAATTGGGGCGCTGGATCTTGACCTCTACCCTGTCGATCGATCCACTCGGTTGCAACTGAACCCACAGGTTCCTCGCACTCGTGGGTAACGCTTGCTTGAGCTCTTCGTCAAGAGACACTCCGAAAGCCTGGAACACCAGGTCCACCGATTCGAGACTCGTGCTGCTGCAATTGGCGACCCCAGAGCCCTGGATGCGGGCCCCATCGTTGCGTCCAACAAAGTCTTTGAGCACTAATCGATCGTGGTCCAACGTCGCTTGTCCGTTGATCTCGGTGATCGGATAGCGAAACCCGTCGTAGCGGATCGAGCATTCCGAGAAGGTCAATTCGAGCGACCTAGAGACGATCTCAGGCCTATCGGCCGATCGGACAAACCTCGCTTTTTTGACCAATACCGTACCGGTAGGATGGAGCGAGTTGGCAAAGCGTTGGAACCCGCTCTGAGGTTGACCTCGCGGTGTCAAAGCTTGGAGCAACGGCTCGTCGATCGCGATCGGTCCATCGGCCGCTACACTCATGTCCATGAGCCACCGAGGCTGGGACTTCCAAAGGGTTAAAGACCCATGAAGCTTCTGGTTTCCAGCATAAGCGACCAAGTCCGGGGCGTGGATCACGCCCTTGCGATACTCGAAATCTCCAGTCAATCGCTGGATTGGATAAGGGAAAAAATCCGCATGGACCGATCCGTTGACCGCCCGTACGACTACATGCGGATCCCAATCCTGGCCGTTGTAGGCTACCGACGCGCTCGCATCGACAGTTCCTTGCACTCCCAGCCGTTTCCAATGCTCTTGGATCCCCTGAGGCAGAGCATTGTAGAGCTGCTCATCGAGCGCCAAGTTGCGGACTCCGACCTTCGCCGACAAAGGTGCTTGCCCTCCTAGCCCAAAAATATCGCACTCGAGCGACACCGAAGCACGACCCGATCGACCTACAGTATTTCTGAGTTGAAGCAGGTTCCTCGTGATGTACAAGTCGCCGGAGATCTGGTCCAAAGGGTAGGGCACCTCGGGATGAAGCAACCGCCCCTGTTGGATCTGGACATGCCCATTGAAATCCGTCTGCTCGCGATCCTTGACCCAACGAAACTTGGTGTCGAGGCGACCGGAAAATCCCTCGAGCTTTTCAATACGCTCTCGGATCACTCCCGGCAACTGATCGCTCAACTGCGACGAGTAATCCAGTTTGGATATCGTCCCTTGAACATCCCATTGAGAAGCGGCAAGGTTTCCTACTGCATGGAGCTCGAGCAAGGAGAAATAACTACTCGATAAAGTGGCCCGCATCTCATGGCGCAAATGGTGCACCAAGGGATCCTCTGTCGCAATAGCCTGCTCAATGAAACTACCTTGAAGGTCATGACAAATGATCTCTCGTCGCTGCTCGCCTGTAGGATGCCCGATGCGCAAAAATCCAGAGCGGACCTGCACCGTAGGAATCTTGATCGACCCAGATGGACCACGCAAAAGCTCGGATAAACTCCAGCTTCCGTCCGTTTTTGGCCAAATGCTCAACTCCAGCCCGTCGATGACGACCGAATCGATAATCGCCTGCCCTTGGACGATCCCTACCAAATCGATCGGCCCATTGCACTGCACCCTGGCGACCTTAATGACGTCCCGCATCCCCTGCTCGGTCGACTTGCAGATGCTCAACCCGTCGATGAGTATCGACTGGCCCGGAACCAACCGGGCGCGATCTACTCTGACGAAATGCCCAGGAAATTGCTTGCGCAACCGATTCTGGATCTCAGAAGTCAACGTGTGATCGACCCTGTCGAATACCACATAGTAGGCCATCAGAACCGATGCGCAAAGCAAGAGAATCCAACTCAGGCGCCCGCCCGATTTGGATCTCGTTAAGTCAGCTTTTTTTAAAGGCTCTGCTTCCGACGGCATCCGTTCCGTTTCCTGCTCGATCCGTACTCGACTCTGCTCTAGGGATTGGCCCCACAGGGGCTCGAACGATGAATCTAGTCCAAGCGGCACTCAGGCCAATTCCAGCCAAACCACACAATATCAACACTCCCGGTTGCCTGTAGCGCACCGATCCGACGAAGACCATGTGAAGCAATGCTAAGTAAACGCAAGGTGCGATGAACCAACATGCCTCGGTCCATCGCCTGCAGTCTGCACGCAAGCTCCACAATCCCACGGCACTCATGATCAAAATGAACAGGTAACTGCCAGCCTCCCAGAGCACAACCATGGGATTCGACAATTCACGCGCCGTAGGAAATGGCCACCAAGTCTTCTGAAACTTTATCAATCCTAGACGAAGAGCGTCAGATGGATTTTCACGCGCCCAGCCCCAAGCCTCCTGATGCAACCGCCGGTCAATCCGCCACTCCAACGTCGATTCGACCTCGGAGGGATCATTTGCTAGCAATGCTTCTTCTCGAAGGATTCGTTGCATCGCCTCGATCGAAAACGCCATGTTTTCATCGCTCGAACCACTAGCTCCTGGGTGCCACCCATCGTACAAACTCGCACCCACCTGGAGCGTCGAAGGTACAAACTTTCCGGTAATCGCATAGTTTCGTACCCACCACGGGGCCATCACACAACACATGATTCCGAAAAAAAACATTCCCTGCAACAACCAGTTTCTCCAAAAAAATAACTCTTGCCTATTGCTAGCAAACGCAACGAGCGGCAAAGCTAACCCTGGCCAGAGCCCCCAACTTGGTCTTGCTAAACATGCCAACCCCAACGCAAAAGCCGAATAGGCAGTCGCAAGCCATCGCTGGGAGGTCCAGAAATGCGAACCGTCGGGATCTGGATTCCTCAGAGTCGAACGCCAAAGCATCCAGCATGATAAGACCATAAGTGGGGTGGCCACCGCCTCGCTCAATACAAAGATGCTCATGCCCACAGCACCGCAATAGGTCGCCGCCAAAAGTCCAGCGAATATACCGGAGGCGGTCCCGGCGATGCTCCTTGTCCATCGCATCATGATCCAGACGGCAAGCCCACCTAGGAGGCACCCAGCGATTCTCGCACCGAGTACAAAAGGAGCTTGTGCGCTCTGATCGGAAAACCAACGTTCGCTCCAGGCGAACGGAGCTAGAAATAAGGGGTATGCCGGGGATCGAAATATCCTGGACTGATCGCTTCCGTATTGGTATCGACCTTCAAGGGCTAAATTCGAGGCGATGGTCCAATACGAATGGCTGTCCCCGAACTTCAAAGTCGTGTCGTGCAAGCTGCACTGCGATTGCCATACCAATGCTGCAACGATCCTCAGTGCGATTGCAAAGACAACGATTGCAGCGGTCGATCTTCGAACGAATTTGATGTCGATCTTCTCGACGCTCACGGTTTCCGGGTCCTGGCCGTAAGTTCCATATCGGTTGTCAATCGAATCGCGGTGAGGATTGGCTCATAGGCGTTGAGCGACGGCATCGTCGACTCGGTTATCTTAATTCGATCGATGGGAACCGTATCGGTCTCGAGGAATGAATCGATCGGAATCCAACGGATCGAATCGTGGTATTCCACCCAAAGATGAAGTTGATAGGTCGGTCGGATACTCGAAGGTTCTGCCCGGAACCCGATCGCTACGCGCGCTGGGATCGACAAACCACGCAGGGCACCCGTCAGCAAGATCGCTTGGTCCATTGCATCCCCTTTGCGATTCCTCAAGGTGCTCGTCGCCGTTTGGAGAGTGCGGTCGAGATCGGTACGACCGACGTTCTTCGATATCCAAGCTCGCGTCTTTGCTGCAAGGACTTGCCGCTGCTGGCTTTGAGTATTCGAACCTGTACTCGCCGAGGAATCGCTAGCTGCAATCTGCGAGGAGAGCCACCGCTGGATTGTTGGCTCCTTCCAATCGATCACTCCCGTAGATGCCAATGCGTCCGGCCCGGGCAAGTCGGCAGTGTCTTGAACCCCATCCTCGGACACCAAACGGACCTGGACATCCCATGTTTTTTCGTTCACTCTCTCCACGATCTGATTGGTTTTGCTGCTGATCGATCCGTCGGGTCGCAACAATTCTGAGGCGATACGGAACCCCCCTTGCTGCGCATCGGGAAGCTTCGCAAAGGACCCCAGAAGCGGAAGATCCTTGAACATCGACGCATCGAATTCCTCCTTGGAAATCACATACCGTGCTGTGACAGGATCGCAGTCAAAAGACAGGCGGTCCAAACCAGCGGTGTACGACTTGCGGACAATCCCGCTACGATCCGTCCAGAGCAAGGAACTCGACGTGCGGCCCTGGGTAGTCGAACGATTCTCAATCTCAAGTCGGTCGGCGAACTGACCTTCGAAATCTACGGTCTGGCCCTCGGAAAGTCCCTCGAGTGAACTTTCTGTCACTGCCATTTGAAAGGGATCGAGATACCTCACGACACGGACTTCCTTAAGCTGCATCGGCGACTTACGCAGCGATTGCTCAATGGCAAATGGGCCTCGATAACTCGGATCCCACGGAACGCTGTTGCTCGAAACAACTCGATCTTCTGTACTTTGAATATTCAACGCACCGTCCCGGACATTACCGGTGAATTTTCGCTTGACAACTCCTGTGTCGATGTTCCCCTCGATACCTAAGAGTTCACCATCGAGCTTCTCAAGAGTCCTTAGAAAAACCGTTTGTTCGATCGGATCGGAACTCTTGCGACTTATCCGAATACGGCTTTCGGCCTCCAGGCACACCAGCGTAACGGACTTCGTGTCCTTGAAATCCCCAAATTGCTCGACTCGCTTTGGACTCGCTATCTCGATGCTTCGTCGTGTGTAACCGACAGGACGATTCCCCAAATAGATAATCTCCCACTGCAAGTTAGGCAAACTCCCCGAATCGATCCACCCCCCTCCTACGTCCGATTGCAGTGGACTCTCAGAGGCTAAGGCCGTGTCGGTCTGTGGGTTACTTACGTCGCCCGTTGGGTTCGTAGCCGACGTTTCGGACGGGTCGGGGATCACCGGGGGCGTTGCTTCACCCGGTGCTGCTACCGTGGGGAGTCCGATATCGAGGACAAGTTTCTCGCGGGATGCGGAGGTTCGAGCGTCGTTTCCCTCGGAGCGATCTGGGCTGGAATCGCACCCTGCTATGGGAAGGAAGCACACGGCAAGGACAGAGGGGCCCAAAACACGCAAACCCAAAATACGCAAACCCAGAACCAAGGATCCGAGTGGGTGCAAACGGCTGTCGGTCATCGTCGTGGGCTTTCGAACGCTGTGGGAAATCGGCTTGAATTCGAACCACGAATCCTTATCGAAGCCCATCCATTGGGGACTCCAACCATTGGGATCTTACTCTTGGATCTAAGATTCGTGCTGTTCGGGTCGTAGCGATCGCAACGAACAGAAAAGATCGAGAATTTACGGACTTTGTGTGCTTTGCGGACGAGCCTGACCTATTTTTGGATATTCCGGGCGAGTTCGATTCAAGTTTCGACGACCCGGATGACCACTCCATCTCCAAATCGTTAAATCATCATGGGCTTCCCAGGCTTTCGTTCCGGTCAGAACAAACGCAATTTCAGCGAGTCTCGATCGACCCCAACTTCGAGTTTTGCATCCCTTTCGCCTGACGAACTCGAGGCGCACATGGAACGTGCTCGCTATGGCACCTTCGAACTGACCGACGCGATTCGTCCATCGTACAATATGCAGATTGTCCCGCGTCAAGGCTATCGACACGATGAGTACTGCGACCCAGATTCCAAAACCCGAGTTCCAGTGATCCTCGCCTCAGCATCGCGTGAGCGATTATTCGACCTGTTTGTCGACCTCGTCGGTTGCCTCGGCGATGTCGTCAACGTCGTTCTTGAGACCAGTCATCATGGCGATACCGGTGAGCATCAGGATTTCATTCGAGAGCATATCGATGTACCGGTTCTCTCAAGCCTATTGTACGAATTCGAGGACATCCTTTTGAATGACGGATGTACGGGGATCGCTGTGGTTAACCCGCAGCGCAAGCAAGAAATTCAGTTCGATGAACACAAGCTCCTGATATGCTACGGCTCACCGCAAGAACTCTACGAAAGGGTTCTTATCAAGCACGATGTATACCCGGATGGAAATCTACGGTTCATCACCGAAGCCGAGCATGTCCACAGCAGTACGGATCGATACATCGATCAGTTCGATTCCTTCCAATACCGCTTAGGGATCGACGGGTGTTTTCAAGACGATACCCATTTCGAAACCTAAACGAACCCTGCCGGATCACTCTTGATCGAAGAAAATTGAATCGACATTTCCCCGCAAGATCTGTGTCCCTAAATCGATCGCAAACGACTCGGAACGGCCATGCTGCTTGACGATCGTTTCACCAAGTACTTGCGCTAGAATGCGCTTGTACATGCGGTACTTCGGAAGGATGAATTCGAGTTTATAAGCGTCGCTGTAGTAACCGATGATCTTGTTCCTGGGAATCGCATCGATTCGGGCTTGCAAGTCGTGGCGAATGAACGTTGGGGTGTTGCTATACCACCAATGCCCGTTTGCAATCACATTGGGAAAAATCCAAGCGTAGTCGACAAGCTCTTGATTGCTGACCGAAGCGAGTACCGAGATCGGAAACTTCACCCTCGGAAATGCGTTGAACAACGCGCTGTACTGGATCATCGACCATCGCGAATCATACAAGTCCTGCCCTTGGTAGACTCCTCCCGGATATACCTTGCGATTCACCCCAATCATCAGGTCGAACGGCAATTTCATGTCATCACAAAACTCGGCCAATCGCCAGAAAACCCAGTAGGCGATCGTTTCTCGATCGGCCTGCGATGGATCTTGGGCCGCGACTAGACGTTTCAAGGCGACTTGGGCCGATTCATCATCGGTGGCTATGGCTCGCGGTGCAAACCAAGGTGGAAGCGAGATCGCACAAGCTCGAACCTGATTCTGCTTGAAATGGGTAAACAACGAACCGATCGCGCTTTGCAAGTCCTTGAGTGTTCCGACGGAAACGCCCGTCGCTCTGGCCAAGCGATCTCGGATCGCTGGCTGGGCTAAGTTAAAAACCAAGTCGTCGGTACGCAGACAAGGTACATAGCGGTGGGTGTCGAAATCATCGAGTGGGTCGTCGAAATCATTCGTCAGAAAAATCCGCTCAACATGGCTTTTGCGCAGCACCTGATCTTCCCAGTCGGGTTGAGACATCTTTTTAAGGGCAAGATCGTAAAGGTCTCTCCAGTTACCCCGATCGATACAATCCCCCTCGAAACCGAAGAGCTCTCTCGATAGCTCGACGAACCAAGACCATTGAACCGAGTGATCGATGTGATGCAAATGCTCGAACAAACGTGCTACTTTCTCCTTAGGAGAAATCCCCGGCTCCTCAATTCTCTCGCGGGGCATCCCGGCACTGTGTGCCAGCTCGGTATAGTAGTGATATCCAAGCAAATCGGCGATGGTCGTCGACGCTGGTGAACGCGGATCGATGTGCGAATGCGGGTCGACCAAAGGGACACGGTCGAGCGCTTCAAATAAAGTATGTGTCAAAGTCATCGGAATACTCGTATCTAGCAGGCAAAAGGGCAGGGGGGGAGAGATCTGGCTCCTCGTCGTGTTCGTGCTCAGTCCGCCGCGGCGGACGGTGCTCGCGCTCGAAATCGACGGAACGATTGTACTCGCTCTTAGGCCGAAGGCGTACCACAGTTAAAGTAGTGGATCTCCCGTAGAGATCCGGCTTCGTAGTAGATCTCCCGTAGAGATCCGGCTTTGTAGTGGATCTCCCGTAGAGATCCGGCTTCGTAGTGGATCTCCCGTAGAGATCCGGCTTCGTAGTAGATCTCCCGTAGAGATCCGGCTGTGCGGCTTTTAACGCCACACATAGCCGCTAATACAAAGCAGACAGATCGGATTGTACAAATTGGCCTTCATCACGCTAAGGAATACTGCCGGCGGTTCGGGCCAAATTTGTGCGGTTTTCGAGGATGGTATACGAACGTCGTACCGACCAAGTCTCTTAGAGCTTCTTTTAACCGCAAATCTCCAGGAGAGCCTTTCCAATAGGATCCCCCCGGACCCTTTTTCGTCGGTTATAATTCGTGCTGCTGTTCTTATCCAACCTGTGAGGTAATGATGAAAGCCCTGATCCTTGCGACGCGTTTTCTGCCCGTGTTGGTTTCTTTGTGCTTCCTGTGGAACCTTGGGCCGGTATTTCCACCATGCTCTCTACTAGCCGCAACAGAGCCTGAAAGTACTTCTTGGTTCGTCGGTGCCTCCAAGGTGGATATCACACCCGATGAGCCTGTGCGATTGAGTGGATATGCAAGTCGGTTGGTTCCAAGTCAAGGAATCGAGGATCGTTTGTCCGCCAGAGCCTTGGTCCTCTCTCCCGGTTCTTCGACCCAAGATGCACTCGTGATCGTCTCGATCGACGCGATCGGTATCTCGGCGGTGATGACCGAGCGGGTGCTCGAACGAGTTCTGCCAACGCTCAAGATTCCGCGTTCACGCATCGTCTTTTGCACCACCCACTCCCATACCGCTCCGCACTTGGACGGATTGATCCCAAACCTCTTCGGGGTTCCGATGTCCCAAGAGGAAAATGCGGCGATGCTACGCACGACCCAAAAGACCATCGAGGGGATCTCCAAGGCGGTTCTCGATGCAGCCGCAAACCTAAAGCCCGGTACGGTCGAATATGGGCTCGGAAGGGCCGAGTTTGCCATCAACCGCAGAATGCTCAAGGACAAACAGTGGGTAGGAATTGGAACGGTCGATCAGGGGCCGGTCGATCGCAATGTTCGCATCCTGCGTGTGCGGGACATGTCAGGAGAACTCCTTGCCGTCTCGTACCAATACGCTTGCCATAGCACCTCGATCTCTCCGGATGCCAACAAGATCAGTGGCGACTGGGGTGGGATTTCGGCATCCATTCTCGAAGAGAAGAACCCCGGATGCATCGCCTTGCCGATCATCGGATGCGGTGCCGATGCGAATCCAAATCCGCGTGGCACGATCGAATTGTCTCGACAGCACGGAGCCGAAATGGCCACTTCGGTTCAAGAGGTGCTAAGTCATGAACTCAAGGCATTGCCTAAGCCTACCAATGCGGCTTTCGTTTTGGTCGCACTAGCGAGTCAACGTCCTAACAAAGCGACGCTCGAGGGGATGCAAAAAAGTGGATCTGCTCACGAACGGAATTTTGCTAACCAATGGCTCGAACTGCTATCGCGCAAAGATCGGATTCCAGAGACCTATCCCGCACCCGTGCACCTATGGAGCTTCGGCAAAGATCTAGCTTGGGTCTTTATGGGGGGAGAAGTCGTTGTCGATTATCAAATCCGGCTCGAAAAGGAACTGAGTCAATTCGCAAATGTTTGGGTAGCTGGCTATGTCGATGATGTCTTCGCGTATGTAGCAAGCGAACGGGTTCGTGACGAAGGAGGCTACGAAGTCGATGGCTCGATGCTCTATTACGGTCAACCAGGACGATGGGAGTCGGGAACCGAGGAGAAAATCGTCGACCGTGTCTTGCAATTGACCCAACAGCAACAGGCCGCCGACCAACCGCGAAGCCCCGAGCAATCTCTTGCAACGATGGAAGTTCCCGAAGGTTACACCATTGAACTCGTTGCAAGCGAGCCGCTGGTTACCGATCCGGTCGGTATCGCTTGGGGGAAAGACGGTAAAGTTTGGGTGGTCCAAATGGGAGACTACCCACTTGGCGGTCCGAAAACTGGTTGTGTCAAGTCCTTGGTCGACACCGACGGTGATGGTGTGATGGATCAAAGCACCATGTTTCTCGATGGCCTGAATTACCCCGCAGGCATCTACGCTTGGCGCGATGGTGTGATCATCGCTTGCGCTCCGGACATCTTCTTTGCCAGAGATACCGATGGTGATGGCAAATGCGATGAAAAGGTAGTGCTAGTAACGGGATTTCCCGAGGGAAATCCACAGCACCGAGTCCATGGATTCACCTACGGAATGGACCATCGGTTGCATTTTGGACCCGGGGGAGGTGCCAATGTTGTGACGGTAACAGGCAACGGTTTGGTCTCTAAACAGCCCCCTAAACCAATGAGGATCTCTGGATCCGACTTGAGCCTCGACCCCGATACCGGTGATCTGCGTCTTGAGTCGGGGGTGACGCAGTACATTCGAACCACCGATGAAGTGGGGAATTGGTTCGGCAACGAAAACAGCCTGCCGATGTTCCATTATGTCTACCCCCAGCGTTGGATCGAACGCAGTGGGTACAAGCCCAAACGACGGTATCAGTTGATTACCAATCCACCGAGCATTCCTCCGGTTTTTCCGCTCAGTCAACAAGCCGACCGATTCAACGATCTCTATGCGATCAACCGTTTCACTTCGGCTTGTAGCACAGTGATCAATCGAGGCGAGGGCCAAGGCGAAGAGATGCGAGGCTTTGCATTGGTTTGCGAGCCTGTCCACAACCTCGTCGTACGCTATGACCTGAAAACTTCCGGAGCCACCTGGGCGGCCAACCGTATCGGCGCTGATTCCAAGAGCGAGTTTCTACGCAGCAGCGACCCATGGTTTCGCCCCGTCCGTATCGAAAATGCTCCAGACGGAACGATGTGGGTCGTCGATATGTACCGCTACGTGATCGAACATCCCGAATGGATCCCCGAAGAATGGCAGCGGCGGATCAACGTCCGAGCCGGGGAAGATCGCGGTCGCATCTACCGAATTCGAAAATCGGATTACACTCCCCGAACCATCGAGAACCTTTCCGATACAGACGACCTCGCGTTGATCGGTGAAATCGCTGGCCTAAACTCCGCAAGATCCGATCTTGCACAACAAACACTTTTGAGCCGCTGGATCGGCCGCAAGGACGTCGCAACGGTTGCTGCTCCAATCGGCAAGTTGCTCATGCAAACCGATCACCCAGGAACCCGGGTTCGGCTCGTAAGCGTGCTCATGGCATTGGGCAGCTTCCCTGTCCATCAAATCGATGATTTGGTCGACAAGAGCGACCCACAGACACTCCGCTTCCTAGCTGAAAACATCGATGCTCTGGGTCTCGAT
>QWPJ01000112.1 GCA_003671195.1 Planctomycetota bacterium | reverse complement strand
TGTGTCCCGATCGGCAGAGGTGGCCATCGCAGTGTTTCCCATCGTCGACAAATAAATGCTAGCGGTCGTTTCAAGGCGACCGTTCTGCCTCGAAATCACGCTCCTTGTGACGTCCACTATAATAACTCAGAAGAAACGCTTGCCGTAGCCGTGAGCGTGTCGATAAGCAACAATTCCCGGATGAAATACCCGCTAGATTTTGCTCCCCAGATACGGTGGATCGATCCATAAGTTCGATTCAAAAGTTTTCACACAAGAGTTCGCCAGAGGAGTTCGAAGCAGTTGACCGACGCATCGAGTTCGAACCGTTTGGTTTTTGATTCGGGAACCTTGTTGCTCGACCGTGGCACCAAGGACCAGCTTGAGGCTTGGTTTGGGCCCAAGGTCTGGATGTGGGACCACCGCGTGCTCAAATGGCGGTGCGATGCGATTCATTACGGACAGATCCGCCAAGGACTTGCGGCCTTCGATACTGGGATTCTCGATGAAGTCCCGAAAGTCGATCAAGGGGACCCAGGCGGGTTGCTGACGTTTGCATCCGAACCGAAACTGCCCCCTTTACGCCTTGAGCAGTTGCAAGCCATCGAGGCTTGGAGCCGATCCAAGCGAGGCATCATCGTCATGCCTACCGGGACGGGTAAGACCGAAGTGGCCCTTGCGATCATCGCGCAAAGTGGAATCCCAACGTTGGTCGTCGCTCCGGTCAGAGACCTGATGTACCAATGGCATCGTCGCATCCTGCGAGGGCTCGGGATCGATGCCGGGATACTCGGGGATCAACGCAACACCATCCGGCCGCTGACGGTCACGACCTACGCCAGTGCCTGCATCCATGCCACAGAGCTCGGATCGCGATTCGGTTTGCTCGTCTTTGACGAGTGCCACCATTTGACCGGACCGATTCGGGCCGATGCGGCCCGTTGCTCGACTGCCCCGCAACGCTTGGGACTGACCGCGACGCTCAACGCCGACGCGAGGGAACTCGAGGTGCTCATAGGGCCGGTCTGTTACGAACTGGGGTTGCAGCAGGTCAAAGGAAATACGCTGGCCGACTACGATGTAGTTCGCATCGCAGTCGCACTCGGTCCGAGCGAGCGCGTAAGGTACAAAGAGATCTCAGGTCAGATTGCAAGTTATGTCCACGAACGCAGGGAGCAAGACCCCCTGTTTGAATGGAAAGACCTGTGCAATGAAGCGGCCAAAGGGAGCCAAGCTTCCCGCATCATGCGATTGTATCGAGAGAAGGAGTCCATCGAGGATCGGGCCGACGAAAAGCTCGATGTGCTCGAAGATCTGTTTCGGCTTCATTTGGGCGAGCCGATGATCATCTTCACCGGTACGAACGCGATGGCTCGCAAGATCTCGCTGCGATTTCTTATCCCCTGTTTGCTTAGCCATTGCGGAAAAGCCGAGAGACTCGATTATCTCGAGGGGCTTCGCGACGGAGTCTATCCAGCCTTGGTCGCCAACCAAGTACTCGATGAAGGAGTCGACCTGCCCGAAGTCAAAATCGCTGTGGTCCTAGGAGGCAAAAGCTCGACCAGGCAATCCAAGCAGCGGCTCGGTCGGATCCTGAGAAAACGCGGGAATGCTCGCGCAGTTCTCTACGAGGTCGTCACGGCAGAAACCAAAGAAGTCCAGAAGTCCCGCAACAGAAGGCGCAACGATGCTTACCAAGGAACTAGCCATCGCAAGCTACGTCGACGGCCAGATCCTTCCTGATCGGTTGAACCGCAACGAGCATGCACAATACATCGACTTGGCCAAGCAGATGTGCGAGGCCTACCGCCAAGGGGTAGGCACGACGAGAAAAAACCTCCATGGCCAAATCCAAAGGATCCTCGAAGCCGATGCGGCTTGCCCAATCCGCAGGGTAGGCGCGTTTTGCAAACTGCTCGATGACGCCTCAAGTTTCGATGCTGGAAAACCTAAGCAGACGGCAGAGCTCCGTAAGCGAGTGTTTCGCCAAGCCGCAGCGCTTCATCCGCTGGTGAACAATATCGAATCGATCCTCGACCACTCCCAGACCGAAGTCAAAGAGCAGATCGCCGCTCTGGAAAAAACGACCTGGCCGCAACTCGAGCAACAACTCTTCTCGGACATCATCGACCACCATCGCTTGATCGAATTCCCGTATCCTTCGGACACCAACGAACTCCTGGCCCGCTACAACGTCGCACAGACCCAAGCCGCCTTGCTGGGCGCAAGGCAGATGATCATCGATGCGACGGGAGATTGGAAAGCGATCCTTCGCTACGCCAAACTCGCAAACTTAATGCACCGCATCGAGTCGATATCCGGCGGGTATCGAATCACCCTCGATGGACCCGCCTCGGTCCTCCGGGGAACCCACCGCTACGGAGTGCAGATGGCAAAACTCCTCCCAGGACTCCTCTCGTGCACCGGCTGGTCCCTGGTCGCTACGATCGTCCCAAAAGGGTTCGCCAAATTCATCGATACCCCTTGGGGACGCAAACAGCGCTGGACCCTCAAACTCGATGACCGCTGCGGACTCCAATCCTCGGTAGCGCCTCCCGAACTTGCCGATTCGCAACTCGAATCAAACCTGATCGAAAACTGGGAACTCATGCGAGTCCTTCATGCTCGTGAGTCCGGGCTCGAAAGCTGGCAATTGCTGCGAGAAGGAGACATCCTGGTCCGAGGCCAGCGGGTATTTTTCCCCGACTTTACCGTCGTTTGTCCATCAGGCACCCGAATATTACTGGAAATCGTCGGGTTTTGGACCCCTGAGTACATCCGCCACAAATCCGAGGTCCTCAATACCTTTGCCGACACCCCCTTGCTCCTGGCGATCCCCCAAACGCTAAAGGCGCAATGGAAGAAACACGCTTTTTCTAAAAACCACCAGGTCATCTACTATCGCCAAGAGATTTCCCCCGGCGAAATCATTCAAGCAATCGAAGAAAACAGTTGAACTAATATTCAGCCTGGCCCCCCTTGAGTCTTGGCTTATGGCACTTTATGTAACATACTATTGGACCAGACCCTCAGACACCCACCTGCATCTCCCACCCGTCGAACTATCCGGACTTGATCCATGCTCTTTAAAAAAGCCAAGTTGACCTTTCCAGCGATCCTGTTTCTGGTTCTTTTGCGATTGGTCATCGGATGGCATTTCTTTCAAGAAGGTGCCGTGAAGGTCAAAGAGGGCTTCTCATCGACCCCTTTTCTCTCGGCCGCAAAAGGGCCATTTGCCAAGCAGTTCCATTCGATGATCCCCGACCATGACGGCGCGATTCGAATCGATGCCAAGACGATGTCGGATGCGTGCGAAGCTTACGGAGAGCAGATCAAGCGGGAGTTTGCTCTGACCGAGGATCAGTGCAAGGAAGTCGATACGATTCTTGCCGATGCGAAGGCCAAGCGAAAAGAGTCGTATGACACATGGAAGCCTCAGATCGAGGAATACAAAAACGGATTCGAGCGCCTCGCCAAGCTTCAAAGTGAACCCTCCCGTACCAAAATCGAATCGCTCCGAAAGCAACAGGACGATATCGAAGGGAAGTGGCGAGCCCTAGGACGTCCGATTTTGGCCGAGATCGACAACACCATTCCTGACATGGTCAACAAGCTCAATGCGATCGCTACGGACGAGCAAGCCAACCCGAAACCTGAGAAACCCCTGGCGAAAGATGCCCAAGGAAAGCCGATCCGCAAGAGGGTCGAATTCAAATTCGAGGGGCAAGGACCGATCTCGGTCAAGCTGGTCGATAAAATCATCCCAATTTTCGACATGTCGGTCGGTATTCTGCTCCTGCTCGGACTGCTAACCCCCCTGGCCGGCCTAGCCGCTGGTCTGTTCTTGGCATCGGTTGTTGTTAGCCAATTCCCCGGTTTTCCGGGTACTAGTCCGACCTACTACCAAGCCATCGAGGCGCTCGGCTGTTTCGTCGTGGCCTTTGCCGATGCTGGACGCTACGCAGGGCTGGACTTTATCCCCTGGAGCTTTTGGAATCGCAAATCCACAGTTCCCGCGTAAGCCGAGTCCCAATGCCCATGCAAGCTCCTTAAAATAACACCGTAAAAAATAACACCGTAAAAAACCCTATTCCGAGGTGATCGAATGCGAACGTTAAGTGCTGAAGACAAGGTCGTTGGTCAGGACAATTATCACGAAGCCGTAGGCTTTACCCGCCGCGAGTTTCTCCAAGGGGTCATCGCCGCCGGTGCCGTCAGCGGAGCAGGCCTAGGGGCGATGTACTTCGGATACGAAAAGTTTGCCAATCCGGTCCGAGTTGGCGTCATCGGCACGGGTGACGAAGGCAACGTACTTATCGGCGGTTGTACCCCGGAGTACGTCCAAGTCACGGCCGTTGCCGATATTCGGCCCTACAGCATCTACCGCGCGTTCCACGGCGACTGGACCACCCCGACGCGACCGGGTTTGATCAAACAATACAAGTACTCCGGAGAGGAAGAAGCTCGCAGGAATGTCAAGGTTTACGATGCGTCCAACGGGGGCGTCGAGGCTTTGCTCAACGACGATAGCATCGAAGCGATCATCATCGCCTTGCCATTGCACTTGCACGCTCCGATTGCCATCCAAGCGATGATGAAAGGCAAGCACGTCCTTACCGAGAAACTCATGGCCCACAATGTCGCTCAGTGCAAGGTCATGGCGCGTCTTGCCGAGGAATTGAAGGGTCCAGCGGGCGAATCGTTGTACTTGGCCACCGGCCACCAACGCCACTACAGTGTGCTCTACGACAACGCAGTGCATTTGATCCGCTGGGGAATGCTCGGACAATTGCACCACATCCGAGCCCAATGGCATCGCGGCAATTTACCCGGAAACGACTCCTGGCAGCCACCGATGGTCGGAGGAGATCCAGATTCCAAGGTCGATCGCATCAAGGCCGACTTGGATAAATATGTCAAGGAACTGGAGAAGGCCAAGAGCCCCTCGGAAATCGAGCAACTCGAGCGCAAGATCGCCCAGCAGAAAGCCTGGATGTCCGACGAAGTAGACGCCGCCCGATTCGGCTATGTGGAGAAATCCATCGGCAACCGAACCGTCTCAGCCATGGAGGAACTTATCCGATGGCGACTGTTCAATCGGACAGGTGCCGGCCTGATGGGTGAACTCGGAAGCCATCAACTCGATGCGGCGACCATCTTCTGCAGCGCCCTGCGTACCGATGGGAAAAAGGCCCATCCGCTAACCGTCCACGCCGTCGGCGGACGTCATATCTTCCCGGCCGATCGCGATGCCGAAGACCACGTCTATTGCACCTACGAGTTCCCTGGTCCAGAGTACAACGAAAAATTCGATCTGGGCTATCGCCAAGCCGGCGGCCTCAAGGGAGTCCCAAGCTACGAGCAGGATCCAAACAAGAAAATCGTCGTTACGTATTCCTCGATCAACGGGAACGGATACGGCGGTTATGGCGAGGTCGTCATGGGTACCAAGGGAACCTTGGTCCTGGAGAAAGAGCAAGAAGTCATGCTCTATGCCAAGAGCGACACGAGCGCTGCAGCGGGAGTCAAGGCTGCCGGTGCTGGCTATGCGCTCGACACCCAAGCAAGCGGTGGGGCTTCCTCACCGGTCTCCAAAGCCGCCGCTACCTCAGGACCAGTCAGCCGAGGATACACCGAGGAAATCGAACATTGGGCATATTGCATACGCAACAATTCGCCAGAGAATAAACCCCGTTGCTATCCCAAGGTCGCCATGGCCGATGCGATCATCTCGCTGACGACCAACGTGGCCTTGCAAAAATCCGCTCGGGGTGAGTCCGGCTACGTCAAATTCGAAGAGTCCTGGTTCGATATCGCAAGCGATGATACTCCCGATGGCAGCAGCGTCGCCGATGAAATGCAACGCCTCAAAGAGTACAAGATCCACACGTGAGAAACTTCGACGAAATCATCGATGTCGAGGCTATTCCCAAGGCCATCGAGAAGCAAGTCCCAGTCGAGGAAGTCGACCGCATTCCCGGAAAGATTGCCGTCGTCGCCTTCTCAACCATTTTGGTCTTGGGGCTGATTTCCGTCCTTGCGATCGGACTTCAGTTCCAAACCATTATGAACCGACTCGATGCCTCCCGCTCGGCGTGGCCCGAGGCGTCCAAGGAACTGGCGCAAAGATTCAATCAAGCCGAACAGTTCCTTTCCAGCGTAGACTACATGGGCAATTCGCCGACTTTGATGGACTGGCGATACCACTATGCCCAATTCGCAGAAAGTCGCCAGTTTGACAGGCAAGTCGCCTCCGCAACCAAACTCGAGGAAATGCTCGAAGCGCTCCTATCCCAGAAGTCATTGCCCGAGGATGCACCTATCACCGCCATCAAGGCAGGTAGCGGCCTGTTGAATCTTTTAGAAAAAGAGCAATTAAGAAAATCCAGTGAACAAGGGAATCTTGGGATCTGGACTAAAACCTTGTTGAGACTCAAGACCCCTCCTTTTTTCGAACCGGTAAGCAGGTGATGGACTGGACGACTTTCCTTGGCCACCAACGCCAACAAACGTGGTTTGCCAACGCGATCGGACAGAGCAAACTTGCAAGCACGTTTCTAATGGTCGGACCGACAGGGATCGGGAAGAGGACCTTTTGTAAACTGATCGCAAAGTCCCTTCTTTGTACACAAACGGACCCCAAGGAATTGAGCGTCTGCAATCGCTGCGAAACCTGCGTTCAGGTCGAGAAACAGACCCATCCAGATGTTCTCTATTTGGCCAGAGACCCTGAAAAATCGGTACTGACGATCGACCAGTTGCTCGGTTCAGATGGAGCGCGGATGCGGGAAGGCTTCTGCTACGAACTGCGCATTAGGCCCTATTCGAATCGTCGCAAAATCGCCATCATCGACGATGCCGACACCCTCAAGGAGGACACAGCCAACAGTTTGCTAAAAACGCTCGAGGAGCCACCCCCGGGTGCGGTGATCTTTCTACTCGGTACCTCTGAGAAGCGACAGCTCAGCACGATCCGCTCGAGATCTCAAATCGTGAGATTCTCTCCGCTGGCCGACGCACACGTCACCGAACTGATCCTTAGGCACCAACTCGTCAGCGACCCGTCGGCGGCTCGCGAACTTGCACAACGCGCCCATGGCTCGATCCAATATGCCCAAGAACTCAATGACCCTACACTCCAGGAGTTCCGAAACCAAATCCACGCTTACTTGCAACAACGGCCCATGGATTTCATCGGATTTGCCAAGTCGATTATCGATCATCTCAACCAATCGACCCCCGAAGGGCAACCCAGACGCGACCGACTCAAGTGGTGTCTCGATGAGGTCATCGATGTCCTGCGCAACTCGCTCTGGACGCAGATGCACATCGCATCGCAAGAGGGAATGGAGCCCGAGGATCGATTTGCACCGATGAGGAATCTGTCGGCTCGGACAATCATCGAGCTGATCGAATTGACTCAGGAGGCTCGCGAAAACATCCAGCGGTTCATCGCTCCGGCCGCATTGCTGGAAGCTTGGTCGGCAAACATCTGCCGAACGGCTCGTTTGTAATCCAGGCAGTTGCTCGTGACGGTTTTAAGATTGAGAATTTCGAACCCGCTGAAATCGATACGAGAGGATTCACTTGTCCAAACCCACCGACCAACGCCTGACCGACGTCGAATGCATCTTGATGCATGCACAAAAGACGCTTTCCGAGCTGAACCAAGTGATCATCGACCAGGGCCGCCAAATCGATCAACTGCGGCGCGAGCTCAAACAACTCGCTAGCGACTTCCGTCAGGTGCAGGACTCGAACCGACCGACTCGCTCGGCCCAAGACGAGATCCCCCCTCACTATTGATGCCGAACATCTGATGCCGAACATCGCTAGATCGAACTACGATCGACCGACCTTCTGACGGGCCAGTGCGCGGGGCTTGGCGACCGAAGCAAACAGTGCGGCAAAGGCCCAAAAGCCAACGGCAAACAGCACGTCGCTAACTAAGGTTGCTCTCCAGAAAGGCAGACCGGCGATGTAGCATTGAAGCAGCCCTGCGGGGCTCTTTTCATACTGCATAAGGGGATCGAGCCACGCCCCGAAATTGCTCAGTAGAAAGAAACATGCCGAGGCGATCAGGGCGATCGCTGCTGTCCTAGCGACCGCAAGTGGAAGGGAAGTCCCGAAAAAGGCTGTACTGGAACCAGAGCCGCTACGACCAGCCCAGTTCCCCAAGACTGCTCCGACGAGGGTCATCACAGCTAGACCAGCGTAGTTAAACAGCATCGACTCGGGATGGTAAAAACCCATGCCCGGCACGCGAGCCAATTGGCCGATGCAATCGGCTGCGAACAAGGCCACCAGCGGGAACCACCAACGAAGCCCCCCCCGAGCAAACATCCCGCAAAAAATCGCCAGAGCCCCGAAGGCCGAGAAGTTTTCAGGCAAAGGGGCAAAACGCAAGGCCAACGTCAGCCCGAGCAAAAGGACCATCAGCACCAAGCGGAGGCCCGGCGTAAGACTCGCAGTGGAACTAGCCGTAGAACTCGCCGAGAGACTCGATGAAGTGGGTTCGGACAAGCGAGAATCCTCACGAAAAGGGGTCGGCATGACAAGCAACCTTTGGAACGTTTCTGGATGGATAATTTGAGGCCCGGTTCTTGGCGATAGCTTCCGGCGCTTGGCGATAGCTTATGGGAAAACCGAGTCTGTGCAAGCTCTGACATTGTAGCAGCCAGGGAATTCCCCGTCCCGGTCCAATGGGTATTGGACTTGGAACCTAAGCTGCGGTTTGTCGAACCTGGAAAAAAACGTTACGATGTCGTTTTCGAGGGTTAGATTCTCACGCGAACGGGCCTAGCATCGGGGGTTTGGAAGCCATGACCAAGCATATTTTCGTGACCGGCGGCGTGGTCAGTTCGATTGGAAAAGGCCTCACAAGTGCCTCGATTGGTATGCTGCTAGAAGCCCGTGGTTTGAGGGTTCGGATGCAGAAACTCGATCCGTACATCAACGTCGATCCCGGAACGATGAGCCCCTACCAGCACGGCGAAGTCTACGTGCTCGATGACGGCAGCGAAACCGATCTGGACCTCGGACACTACGAGCGGTTCACCAGCGGAATCCTCAACCGGGACTCCAACTACACGACCGGACAGATCTATCTCAGGGTCATCGAGAAGGAACGCCAAGGCTTCTTTTTGGGGAAGACCGTCCAGGTGATTCCCCATATCACCAACGAGATCAAGGAGGCGATCCTGAGGCTAGCCGATTCCAAAACCGATATCGTCATCACGGAAATCGGAGGAACCGTCGGGGACATCGAAGGCTTGCCGTTCCTCGAAGCGATTCGCCAGTTCCCACAAGACGTCGGCCGAGAAAACTGCCTGTTCATCCACCTGACCTTGGTACCATACCTCAAGGCCGCCGCAGAGATCAAAACCAAACCAACACAACACTCGGTCGGTCAACTCCGCCAAATCGGCATCCAGCCCGATATGCTCATCTGCCGCTGCGAACAGAGTATCTCGCGCGAGGAACAAGAGAAAATAGCCTTGTTCTGCAACGTCCCGATCGAAGCGGTCATCGAGGAGAAAGATCGGGATTTCTCGATCTACGAAGTCCCCTTGTCCCTCAGGGACCACCGGCTCGACGAATTCATCACCAAACGTTTTGGGATCGTAACCCCTCCACCGAAACTCGAAGCCTGGGATAATCTTCTGTTCTCTCTGAGAAACCCCAAGCACGAAGTGAGCATCGCCGTCGTCGGAAAATACGCCGAACACAAGGACGCTTACAAGTCGATCTACGAATCGATCGATCATGCAGGAATCCATCACCAAACCAGTGTCCGAGTCGCTCGAATTCTAAGCAGCGATGTCGAAGAAGAAGGCCCTGAGAGGCTCCTATCGGGTTTCGACGGAATCCTCATCCCAGGCGGATTCGGCGAGCGGGGAATCGAAGGAAAACTCCAGGCCATCCGCTATGCAAGGCAACGCGAGATCCCCTTCTTCGGAATCTGCCTAGGCATGCAATGCGCAGCGATCGAATTCGGCCGATCGGTCGTCGGGCTCACCGATGCGCATTCGACGGAGTTCAGCAAAGATACCCCCCATCCTGTGATCTGCCTGCTCGACGAACAAAAGAACGTCACTTCCTTGGGAGGAACCATGCGATTAGGTGCCCAACCCTGCCAACTGATCCCCGATTCGATCGCCAGTTTCGCTTACCAATCCGATTCGATTAGCGAACGCCATCGGCATCGCTACGAATTCAACAACCTCTACCGAAAACAATACGAAGCCCACGGAATGCGATTCTCCGGACTGAGCCCCGACGGAAGCTTGGTCGAAATCCTCGAACTCCCCTCCCACCCCTTCTTCCTGGCTGTCCAATTCCACCCCGAGTTCAAGAGCAAGCCGACCAAAGCACACCCGTTGTTTTCAAGGTTCGTCGCAGCAGCCATCGAACGGAGACTCGGTCGAAAGTCCAAAGCAACCGCCGAAAACTCCACCGAAAACTCCAGCGAGTCGGATTCCTCCAAGTCCAATCCGCTCGCGCACTAAATGACCCCTACCGTCAAATCCATCCGAACCCGGATAGAACGGTCCTTGCAACACTCCTCCGCAGTCCGATAGCCCTGAGTTCCGATGATCGATCTTCGAGGGAAAACCGCACTGGTCACCGGGAGCACCCAAGGGGTCGGCTCCCAGATCGCAATCGCTTTGGCCAGCGCCGGAGCGAAAGTCCTGATTCATGGACTCCACGAGGATGACCATGCAAAAGGAACCTTGGAACGCTGCCGATCGTTCTGTCCAGACTCCCAACTGGTATGCTTCGACCTGCTTGCACCAATCCCGGAACTTCTCGACGGACTCGTCGCTCCCCTGCTTCGCGAGCATCCTGAAATCTCGATCGTCGTTTCCAACGCTGGGGTCTACATCGATCCACCGTTCCTCGAAGTCTCCGAGGTCGGCTTCGATCGCACCATGCACTTGAACGTCAAGGTGGGTTTCTTTTTGGCACAAGCCTTTGCCAAGCATTGGGTCGAGCACCACATTCAAGGACGATTGCTCTTTACCGGCTCGATCAACGGGTTGCTCGCCGAGGCCGACCATTCGGTCTACGACACCTCCAAAGGGGCCCTTGCTGCGATGGTCCGATCGTTGTGCGTGGCACTTGCTCCACTGCGGATTCGAGTCAACGCCATCGCCCCAGGATTGGTCCGCACTCCACTGACGAACCAAATCCTCTCAAACGATCCAGCAGCGCTCGAGTGGATGGCACTTCATACGCCCAACGGCCAAGTCCCCGAGGCGCACGTCTGCGGCCCACTGGCTGCATTCCTCGTGAGCGACCTTGCTGAGCATATCCACGGCCAGACGATCTATGTCGACGGTGGGATGAGCGCATGGCAACAACCGGATATCCCCTCTGCCTACCGTGCTTGGCGAAACCAACGACCTAGCGAAATCTGATATCGGATCGAAATGAAACCTCGCATATTGGTCGTCGAAGACGAAACTCACTTAGCCCAAGGTTTGAAATACAACCTTGAAGCCGAGGGATACAAAATCTCACTCGTCGACAGCGGTACGACCGCCATGAAACTTCTGGAGAACGACTCCCAAGCCTACGATTTGCTGATCCTCGACCTGATGCTCCCAGGAATGAGCGGTTATGCCATCTGCGAACGCTTAAGGACCATCGATGAGTCCCTTCCTGTGCTGATCCTCAGCGCCCGAAGTCTGGCCGAAGATCGCTCGCGGGGATTCGACGTCGGAGCCAATCAGTACCTGACCAAACCGTTCGACCTCGATGAACTCCTAGCCCGCGTCAGGAACCTGCTGCGATTGCACCCTCGGCGCGATATTGCCCCGAAACCCAAACCGCTGACGGCCAAGGTGACCGAAATCCGATTCGGCCGAGCGACGGTCAATTTCGAAACCTACGAAGTGACGGTCGATTCCAAAGAGGTCAAATTGACCCACAAGGAACTCTCGCTCCTGAGGTATTTTGTAGAAAACGAAGGTCGGGTCATCAGCCGACAGGAACTCCTGACAGAGGTCTGGGACCTCAGCGGTGAGATGCAAACCCGAAGCGTCGATCAGTTCATGCTCCGACTCCGCAAAACCTTCGAAATCGACCCGGCCAATCCCAAGCATTTCCTTACCATTCGCGACGCAGGATATCGGTTCGTGGAAGCTCCCGCGGAGGCCGAGGAACCCGGAACTTTGCGACATTCCGGAATTTAAAATACAGAATTTTGAAACACAGAGGCACAGAGCCCACAGAGAGAACAAGAGCATTTCACTCTGTGATCTCTGTGATCTCTGTGTTTCCCTTTGTTTTTCTGCCATGGGTAAGCTGTGCGAGATACCCTTGATCGCCTTGTACGACGGACTTCCAGTCCGTCGCCCCCATTGATCGCACTGTACGACTCCACTCGGGTTCTATGCCCCAACGGGGCGCAAGGGGATAGCCCAGGGCAAAGCGAAGCGCCGCCCTGGGATTCGTAGGCACGAAACAACCCAAGCCCTGAAAGGGCGGAACCGGCGGCGCGTAAAAAAACTCGGGGATAGTCCCCGGTTTTTTTGTCAATGAGCGCGATGATGAGCATCTACCAAGGCGATGGAACCCGAGACGATGTTCCATCGGTTTTCATCGGGGTGGACGAGGACCGAAGCGATAGGCTCCGAGTGGCCTTTGGGATCCCCTGCAAAACTGTGGCCAGTTTCGAGTGCTCCGTCAAAGGAGCTCGAGAGCTTGCCCAGTGGCTTTTTGACCGGGGAATCCAAGAGTGGGCTGAATTTGCGTCGGCATCGACCTTGAGGATTCCCGATGAGCGGTTTCCCAGTGGGCGGCCAATGATCGACATCGCAACTGAGATTCTTCAGTCCCTACAAGCTCGAAATGGTAAGCGTATCGGAATGGAGGAAGTCTCTGTGATCCATCCGTTACCCTGGGATATTCGTACCAATGCCGCTGGATACTCGGTCATCGTCGACGCTACCGGAACGGAGGTTTTGCTCGCCTTTGGGGACGATCCGCAGACGAGTAGAGCAGTTGCGGAGTTTGTGGTTCGCTCGTTGTTGAGTTACTCCCGCCCGTGATTTTCCGTCTGCGTCAGAAGAGTTCGAAAAATCGATTCAAATTGGTAGACATGCTCACCGTAGACTTCGATAATGGACGCTGATGAACGCTAGTTGGTTTCCAACTAGTTTGGCTAGTATCAGGTAGGTTTGGCTATAAGCGGTAGAGCTCTCTAGCAACCACTCTCTGAAATCTATTATCTAGCCGTGAAGCGGTTCGCCGAGTTCTCGAAGGCGTTTCTGCAGAATGTTTTGCAACGCCGCAGGAATACTCTAACTGGGACAAAGCGTTAACGATTTTTGACGCTATAGCTACAACTTTTTCCACCCATCATGTGCGATTTCGTATTCAAATTCAGCTTGAGCCATAGCCTCGTCTTCATTCATATGCCAGGTATCTGCGATGCACTCCCCAGTATCGTTCATACGCCAAAGATAGATTGCCCCTTCAACCGAAACTACCGAAAGTGTACAAGGGCAGTCTAAATCGTAGTCGACAACAGGTTCCCCAGACGAACCGAAGTGACCTATCTGGTGTTTCGTAGTCTCTTTGCATCGAATGATCGATGCGGTCATAAGTGTTTTTGCCATGTTAGGAATCGCCTTAAAAAATTGGGAGATGTAGATTTTCGATGACTTTTCCGAACTTATCCAACGCTTCAATGTGGACGTGCGGACCAACTTTTCCATGAGATCCGAGTAAGTCTGCAGCCGTCATGCGGAACTGCCGTAGACCATCGGCACTCCTGAACACACCCGGTGCGATCTCTTTATAACCAGTACCCAACCATTTGATTCCGTGGTTCAGAGCATCGCGCGAAGCCATTGGTAAGTGGCGACCTATATTGCCCAGTCCCTTAACCGGGCACGTATTATGCACCACCACGCCCAGTTCGCCGACTTGGTAGACGTGCTCGCCATGAACTTCAATATTGTAGACCGGCTGGGAGACTCGCGAAAGGGATACGCTCAAAACGACCGCAAGACCATCGAGACCTTGCAAGGTCTCACCGTCGGTTAGCTCAGCCAGCGGCACCCATTCCTGGCGATCAACTGACCACACAGGGTGGATGGTAGTCCCAGTGATCGTTTCGACAGTGCCATCGGCACCTAGCACATCCACGCTGGCTACGACGTGGACTTCACGGGTGACAAACCGTGCCGTGACGACCGAGCCTTCGCCGTCTGCGATCGGTGGGCAATCGTCGATGGCAGTGACTAAAGCTAGCCCGGAGGCTTCCAGTTCAGGAAGATTTAGCGGTAACATGCGCCCTGCGCACAGGCCGCTTTCCAATATCCACGAGCGTGGCCGGATGATCTCGGCGTCTACGATGCCACCATCGCTGCGTTCGACGGTGATCAGGAGTTTGGCACAGGTGGATCAGTCTGACTTTAATATTAGGGATTATTAGCGTCGATCATCCGATCAATTTTTTTGAAGAATCCAGAACGCACTTCATCGTAATCCCTCGCTCTTTCCGAATGCCATCTATCCTCACTCATAAAAGCCCATTCGCGGCAAGAGGTTCGAAGGAGATCACGAAGCTGATTGCTAGTTTCGGTGAGATGCTCGCCGAGAATCACACTTGTTCTGAGATGAATTAATACGCAAAAAATTTTCTGCATTGTCGTCCTAAAATCTGAGGTCACTTCTGGCAATTCGTCCGTCCAGACTATTCCATCGACCATTCCGTGATACTCAATGTGCGATGTAGTCGAAACTCGACGCCGATTGCATGCATCAACAAATCGAGGAATCTGCTCAACTGCCCAAGCGAACGCACTGTCTCGCATCGGCTCTCGGGTATGCGTAGTCATCTACAATTCTCCCGTGATCTTCCAAATGTCTCCGAATGGACCTGATCCAATTTTCTCAAACTGAAAGCCCATCTTCATGAGCCGATCTCGAAGTGGGAAGTTCAAGAATTCCGCTGTTGCTTCAAAAGTCTTTGTACCGTTCGCTGCACCAAACTTGCGAATCTGGTCAAACATTCGCAACATGTCATCTCCACCTTGGACATAAATATCTGCAACTCTCAAAACACCACTTTCCGCAGACAGCTTGGCAGTGGACTTACCGATTTGCAAAACAACTTCACACGTATTATGCACCAGCACACCCAGCTCGCCGACTTGGTAGACGTGCTCGCCGTGGACTTCGATATTGTAGACCGGCTGCGAGACTCGCGAAAGGGATACGCTCAAAACGACCGCAAGTCCATCGAGACCTTGCAAGGTCTCACCGTCGGCTAGCTCAGCCAGAGGCACCCATTCCTGGCGATCGACTGACCAGACGGGGTGGGTGGTCGTCCCGGTGATGGTTTCGACAGTGCCGTCGGCACCAAGCACATCCACGCTGGCTACAACGTGGACTTCGCGGGTAACAAACCGTGCGGTGACCACCGAACCTTCACCTTCGGCAATCGGTGGGCAATCGTCGATGGCAGTGACTAAAGCTAGCCCGGAGACTTCGAGTTCAGGGAGATTGAATGGTAGCATTCGGCCTGCGCAGATGCCGTTA
>QWPJ01000202.1 GCA_003671195.1 Planctomycetota bacterium | reverse complement strand
AGCGCGTCGTCTTTGTCGGTCTTGCGTTTAACCTTTCCCCATTGCCATGCTTCGCCGCCCGGATGAGCCACCAGCACCTCAACGCCAAGTTTACGAGCCAGATCCACGACCCAACCGGAGAGCCCACAGGCTTCGAGAACCAGCAACGACGGTTTGACGTCAAGCAAGAACTGTTCGAACGTTTTAGGATTGGTCATGATGGTTTTGAATACCGGAATCGACGCGTGATCCTCGGTCAGCAGACAGGACACGGTCTTGAATTTTCGAAGATCCAGAGCGAGAATTGTTTTCATGGTCGTGAGTCTCCAGGCAGTAAGGAATTGAAACGGGTTTATCTCAATATCCTACCGAACTCGGCGTTCGGCTGCCCGACTCACGACTTACATGGATACTCTCACGATGTGCTGGGTGCCGATGGCACTGTCGAAACCATCACCGGGCCGACCATCCACCCGGTCTGGTCAGTCGATCGCCAGGAATGGGTGCCGCTAGCTGAGTTAGCCCAAGGCGAGGGGCTATGCTGCGATACTGAATCTCTCGGATTGGGTTTTCACTCTAGCCTCCCGCCTCAAGCCTGCGGCCTGGTTCTGAGCGTCTCCCTTTCGCGAGTCACCCAGCCGGTCTACAATATTGAAGTCCACGGCGAGCACGTCTACCAAGTCGGCGAGCTGGGCCTGGTGGTGCATAATGCAGAACCATGTTTAGTCCGATTTGGACCGGAAATTGAGTCCGTTAGCAAATTAGCGAGTGACGCGGCAAGAGCCGTTAGAAACGGGTTCCCGCATGGCGTTTCAACGAAGTTAGTCGAACGTATTTCCGGGTCAGACAAGTTACATGAATATGCTACACTTGATGAAGTCGAAGCAGCTTTTGTTGTCGAACAGACAGGCAGTAAATTAACACACTATACTGTCCATCTTCCCGATCCAGTAACAGACGAAGTTGCGTCGCTATTCAATTTGATATTCAGGCCGAAATAATAGGCAAGTAGTATGCTTCTCGATTCTTTACGACCCGGAACCTATCCCGTCCGTTTAAATGAGATCATTGACGAATGGTATGATCGGGTAATCTGCTCAGTACTAGAGTTGGAATCGGAGGTATATGTAATTAAGAGCCTATCCGAAAACCTAATTGGTATTGAAAAAAGCGAGCCAACCTTGGATATGAGAGTTAGCACACTTTCACCAGCCAAGGAGGGCTCACCATGGGATCACAGAGTAGCTTCGATGCGTACCGAATGCCAGATGCGATGTGGAAAAAAATCTGTTCGGTTCTTCCCGATTACGAAACCTGTCTGCAGGGAGGATGACCTCGAAGAGATTTACGATCCGTCGCGGACGCAATTTTCTACCGGCTACGTACGGGGTGCCAATGGAAAGCGATTCCCAAGTGTCTTGCTCCAGGCAGTACGGCACACGCCTATTTCCAGGAATGGGTGCAACTGGGCGTCTTCGCAAGGCTTTGGCAAATCGCCCTTGAGTTATACGACGATTTGGTGGGTCTGGATTGGCGTTGGCAGAGCGTCGACGGCGCGATGACCAAAGCACCTCTTGGTGGCGAATCCACCGGAAAAAACCCAACGGATCGTGCGAAATCGGGGACAAAGCGATCGTTGCTCACAGAGGCCGCAGGAATCCCAACTGGTTTAGCCGTAGGAGGCGCCAACGTGCATGACATTCGCTTGCTTCGAACGACTCTCAGGGACGCTCTGATGCGATCTCGAGGTATCCATTGCGGCGTGAAGGAGCACTTGTGCATGGATAAGGGGTATGACTCAGCGGCAGTGAAGAACATGGTCGAAAATGTTTTCGATTACATTCCCCATGTACGAACTCGCGGCGAAGAGAAAAAATCCAAACGCAACAGCCGACAACGTGCTCGACGATGGGTGGTGGAGCGGACTCATAGTTGGATGAATCGATTCCGAGCAATTCTGGTGCGTTGGGACAAAAAACTGAGCAACAATATCGCAGGCTTACACCTTGCGTGCGCTTACATCACATTTAAACGCGCGGGGGTTTTCGGATAGGCTCTAAGTCGATCGTCGGATGGGACTTGTGAAGAAAATGTGGCGTAGGTGTATATTTTCCTGCGGACAAGTCGCACTTTGAGTCTGTACAGTCATCTATAGGATCTTCTTGGGATTCAGCACGTGATCATATTGTTGAATACGTTGCAAACTACAACGGTTTAGTTGTAATTTCAGTTGAAGATGATTCAGCACTTATTGCCATCCGCCAAGTGACATGGCCAAACGTGAGTTTCCCCCCTTTTCAAGCTTGCGATATTGATGCAGCCATGAATAATCCAAATATTTCTCGCTTAGAGAAAATCGTCGCTGATAGTTAGACCATGAGGGCGTGACTCGGACCGGACCGGACCGGTTCTGTTCGGTTCGGTTCGGATTCGTTGCAGTGCGCTCTGGCGTTCAGCCCTCCGACGCTGCAGGACATTCTGGAAAAATGCGTTAGCGAACTCGGCGGGCTGCAAGTCGCCCACTCCGATACACGTGAACCCCGAAAGTCTAGGACGGTCTCATATCGCCAAATTGACTTCCTAATCAACCGTCAAAAACACAGGAAGGTTGCGAGTCTAGGACACCGCCTCCATCAACGCGGCCACCGCAAGGTGACCAATGGCAATCAGACCCGCTGGCTAACCCCAGCGGGTCTTTTCGTTTCTACCCAATAAAATCAAAGGGATCGCGAGTTAGCAGACTTTCCGCGCAGCCAAACCGCGGGACGCGCTCGATGACCATGACGCGCCCAAAAGGCTCTGTTTTGGCTAAAAGGCTCTAAATCGCGGGACTCACCCCCAAACGAGTCCCGGGGCATTTCACCCCAGTAAAAACATGGATATTTGCGATTTTGTCGCCTGTCGAATTTTTAGCGAAAATGGCCTATGGCAGTGGGATGAAAAACCTGGCTATGCCGCCCCCTTGATCGACCAGGAGGTCTTGTTTTTGATGGCATCCTAGGTGTAGGCAATGTCGCAGAAGGTCGCCATGTAGACTGGGTTCCCTTGGAAACTATGTCATCCGCTTTCGCAATTGTGCTTGCAGCTCGGTTACCAAGGACTCAAGTTCGGTCCTCGATCTAGAGTGCAGCACATCGTCGGTCGACTGAGGGAGACTCAACAAATTTTGCAACATGCGTATCTTGCCTAATAGTTCTCCTTCCTCTCGGCCTTCCTCTCGGCCTTCCTCTCGGCCTTCCTCGCGGCCTTCCTCTCGGCCTTCCTCTCGGCCTTCCTCGCGGCCTTCCTCGCGGCCTTCCTCGCGGCCTTCCTCGCGGCCTTCCTCGCGGCCTCTGATCTTGCCTTCCTCACGCCCTTTGAGCTCGCCTTCTTCAAAAGCTGTTTGGATTCGAGTGTTCTCGTCGAGTTCCCATTTCAGCCGTGCATCGTAGTGACGGCGTTGGTCCGGTGTTCGTGAAATCATCTCTAGTACTCCTACAGCTCGTTGAAAAACGGGATCAGGCAACCGATCTAGTAACTCCTCGACGCTCGAACCCCTGGCTCGTCGAAAGAAGTACATCCATTGATCACGCGGATCGGCGATCAGTTCATTATCGTCTACTGGAGTGTACTTGGGCAACTCCAGCAAATGGATTTCCAAGCAATTTGTCAGCTCCAAGCCGCTCTGTGTGCGCAGTCGAAATTCGCTGTGGTACTCGGCTAATTGGGAAAAATGGATACTGCTTAAGATGCAAATTCCAATCGAAGGGCGTAGTTTCCGGTAGCTGTCTCCTTCCCCAATCTGGTCGACCAACTGAGTCGCTGAGTAATACGTCAGACGTTGCGGTAGGCAGGTAGGCTTGGTGCGCTGCACTTCGACGTTGAGCCTGCGATCCGCGTCGTCAATGGCCAAAATATCTAGAATCGACAGTTTGTCAGCTTCGAACTCTTTCCAAACGATCGGATTGACGATCTCGACCGATACGATGGGCGATGGCAACCTGAGTATCGCGTTCAAAAAGTGAATGGTAATGTCAGGATACTCTGGATTCCCCAGAAGTAACTTGCACGCAAAATCCACCGTTGGATCTATCTCGATGAGCATTCCGATTACCTCCGTCTGTTGAAATCCCTCTCTAATCGCATCGTGCAATTGTACACGATATGCGCCGAATCGCCCCGTTTTTCAAACAGTCAACCGACGTTAACACGGTGAGCACAGGATTTGCACGGACACCGGCATCGAAGATCACACGCTGCAATCTGGAGAAGCCACACGCGAAGGAGCGTTTCTAAACTTCGAGTCTGAGAGCTACAAAAGCGAAGTGACTCTCACGACGCTCTTTCTCGACTCGCAATCGGTCAGCGGCGGACTTACTTTCGATACCGTGAAAATGACCAACGAAGACTCGTGGAGCTTTCTGACCGTACGAAAAATGGCTCTCGGCCCACGGCCCGAGGATGTCAGCCGCGAGTACATCCAAAGCATCTTTGATCTGGGAACCGGCGAGAGAAAAGGCCGGGATAACCTTACCAACTACACCGCTGGACTTCGTGAGTCCGGAGGCATGGCTCCGGGAGGTGACCCGACACCTCGTGACGAGTGGATCACGACGTATGAAGCGAACTGGGACCCACGCAATCTCTACGAAGCCGACCTGGACGGCATTCCACTACCGGCAGACAGATATCTGCATCTGGATGCACATCTATACAAGCTCCCCGACGGATTCGTCGCTCCGAGTCCCAACACCAGTGGACGGACCTGGACTGAGTGGTTTGCTGGTCAAAAAGGGGATGCGTTCGATCAATCGATGAATGGGATTTCAGGTTTTGCAGATGGCTTTACCGGTGTGTGAGTAGCTTTATTCGGCAAAACATCAATCCATTTGGTGACTACGTTGACTACGAAAGTCCCGTGTATGTCGGGACTGAGATCGCAGGCACCATCGGTTCTGCGCTCGCAAACCCAACCGGTTTCGCAGCAAAGGGTACGGCGATTTATAACCTCGCCAACAAGTTCGACGACGCAGGCCGATGCGCAAACTTCGTCACGAAAGTCGTCCACGGTGGCTGTTTCATCGAAGGCACGCTCGTCACCGTATCGCGTCTCCCAGGACAATCAACCTCAACGGATTCACTTGGGTCGGACCCAAGCTGGCTCGACGAGCCATCCCAAGAGACACCATGGCTCGCACCCGAGCGCTACGCATCCGTCGCAACGCGAACGCAGCTACAAGTCCCCATCGAATCGGTGCCGATCGGAGCGCGGGTTCCGACCAAGAACCCCAACCGCGTCAAGGTCGACCCGCAACCTGAGCCAGACCAAGCCACCTGGGCCAAGCTTTCGATCACCGATGAACGCAGCGATGGCGGCATCGTCGATGCCGAACTGATTCGACCCCGCTCGTGGATCCTGGCCAACGGCATCTGCGCAGGCCGACTGTTGCCGTTGAATCTGCCCGAGCTGGACGTCTACGGTTTGGCCATGGTCACGTCGATCGACGATTGCCCGCCAATTGCCGACGGCGAAGGTTCGGTAGTCACCGCACGGTTTGTCACTCGCGAAGTCCATGTCGTGGCTAGCGTGGATGTGCTGGGTGCCGACGGCACTGTCGAAACCATCACCGGGACGACCATCCACCCTGTGTGGTCAGTCGATCGCCAAGAATGGGTGCCGCTGGCTGAGCTTGCCCAAGGCGAGGGGCTATGCTGCGATACTGAATCTCTCGGATTGGGTTTTCACTCTAGCCTCCCGCCTCAAGCCTCTGGCCTGGTTCTGAGCGTATCCCTTTCGCGAGTCTCGCAGCCGGTCTACAATATCGAAGTCCACGGCGAGCACGTCTGCCAATTTGAATCGAGTTTTCAAACTCTTCTGACGCAGACGGGAAGTTACAGGCGGGAGTATCTTTACAACGAGCGAACCACAAACTCCGCAACCGCCCTACTTGTCTGCGGATCCTCCCCAAAGGCGAGCAAAACTTCCGTTCCCGTAGCATCGACGACGACCGAGTACCCAGCGGCATTGGTACGAATATCCCAGGTAACGGATGGATCACAGAGATTTCCTCCATTCCGATACGCTTGCCATTTCGAGCTTGTAGGGACTGAAGAATCTCAGTTGCGATGTCGATCATTGGCCGCCCACTGGGAAACCGCTCATCGGGGACCTGACGTCGCACCGGGTGATGGCGCCGATTTGGCTCTTCGCCAGTCGCTCCGAGACAATTCCTTGGAACATGACTATAATGGCAGCAGATGGGCGAGCATGGAAAGGCACGAGATCTCAACTGAAAAAATCGATTGGCCAGAGCTGGTACGGCATGTAGCTTGCGAAAGGGTAGTCGTTGAATTGTCCGAATTGCAACGACCGATAGCCATGTTAGTTCCAGCGGCGTGATGCGTCCGATCAGGCAAGAAGCCTCAATCGCTCTGTTTGCAACGCCTGATTTGCCGGTTACCTCTCTGTAGGGGTTATTCCGATCGATCCGAACGGTCGGTCCAAAGCCCGAAAACGCAAGGCTCTGACGGATCTATCCGATACTTCCTCTACGACACGGGCAAATCCCTCGGTCGATCTTTGAGCAACCCGTTTCCCCCTGCAAAAGATAGTCGAAGCATCGATGGCCAAAAAGGAAATCTTTCGCGTAGTGACTCGCGCCGCAGACGGTTCGCTCAAGATCCGGGATTTCCACTCCGCCGAAATGATCTTTCGGACGCACTCCCAAGCCGGAGTCGATGACAGCAGCACCGACCTGGACCTACGCGGAATGCCGATCTTCAAAGGACTCATCGGCCCGATCCCCGAAGGCAAAAATATCGCACGCTACGAATCCCACGATGTCTTCGAAGTCATGACCAAAGAATGGGCCAACGCCAAAGTGCGTCGCCGACGACGACTCAAACCCGGCGAAGTCAGTTCTGAAGCGACGGTCGAAGACTGAGCATCTGGTCGAGAAATCGATAAGCCTCCTGGCGCGCCGCAAGCGGAAAATCGTGGGCACTCTCCGGATAGATCGCACCGAGACGCTCCGGAACCCCGTAAAGTCGGTAAACCCTCGACGACTCCTGGATCGCTTCCCGCACCCCACTGACCTCAAAGTTAGCGTCGCCGATCGGCGAACTGGTGAAAAACGCTCTCGGGGCTATCCCAGCGATCAACTCCGGGAAGTCAAACGGCACCAATCTCGGATCGTTCGAGTACATGCAGGCAATCCGAGGCATGTACCGGTCGCTAGTCCAACCCCGGAGTTTCCCCCCGTAGTACTTTCCAAAACGGGTGAAACCGCAACTGGAAACCGCTGCTAATATTCGCTCATCGAAGAAACTCGTAAAGATCGTATTGTGGCCCCCCAAGGAATGCCCGATGCAACCTATCCTTGCCGCATCGACTCCAGGCAATCGCTCCAGCAGATCGACCGCTCGCATATTGTCCCAGATGGCCTTCATACTGCCGCTTGCCCACCTAGGATTCGATCGAAAATCATATTCGTATTCCCCAAACGACGGGTAATCCGGAGCTAGCGTGACATACCCCCGCTGAGCCAGTTCCAGCGCATAGTGCAGATTTACGCTGCCTCCCATACCGCTAGGCTCCTCTTTGCCGACGCCGACGGTCTGGTGCAAACACAAAATCGCAGGTCGGGCTTCTGAACTCGTCAGGGTGTGCTCAAAAAGATAAGCCCGCACGCGGACGTCCCTTCCTCCTTCTTGGCCACCCTCGGTCGTGTATTCGATCTTGCGACGGACCAACCCCTGACCCAATGCAACCTCGTCGAGCACCTGAAACTCCACAGGCACCAATCGGCTTCGATCCGGCAAGGGACCCATCACCACCTCGAGGTTCCTTCGAATCGAAGCGCGTCGAATCCGCCAATCCTCGAGACTCGTGACCGTCTCGAGATTCTCATGCACCCCAACAGCCGCCGTTGCAAGATCCTGCGAAAACGACTTGCTCGCTGAGGTTGCCAATAAGGCCCCCCACAGAACCAAAAACAAAGCGCTCATTGGAAATTGCATCGCGTTTACCGACCCTCTAGCTGTGACTTCTGCTGCTTGCCATTGAACTGCTCGCGCAACTGACCGACCGCACTCTCGACGAGCATCTCGCCACTCCCTTGGGCACATCGCGCCGAGATCACTTCGTAGTTGCCTTGCTCATAAGCTTGCCTAGTGGGAACATAGCCGATCGAGCCGTTGGCAAGCTCATGAATCGAGGTGATCGCAAAAGGCGATGCATCCTTGATAGCGATCCCAAGCTGGACAAAGATCTCGCCAGGAAGCGACACCCAAGCGACCTGATCGCCAAGCGTGAAGACCTGGACCTCAGCGTCCAACATCCCATCGGGATGGGCCTCGACATCGGCAATCCGATACGCTTCGACCATCTCCATAAAGGGAGGCAACGGCGCATCATTCATCTTGGCAAGCACTCCCTTGGCCCACTCGGAACGCTCAAGGGAATGAGGATGGACCGGGACTCGCACGATGCGATGCGATGCGGCCAGGCGAGTCGAAGCCACCGGTTGCAACAAATTCCACGAACGTAGGATCGAGCCAGAGAGTCTTGTCCCAATACGAGCTGCCTCCTGGTGTCCCCCTTGGCGATTCCCCATCCGCACATCGATGTGATTGACATCTCCGCAAGCCCCCGTGGCATACTGAAGATGCGCCGATGGTCCAAAGACTTTGCCCAAGGTCTCTTGGATCGTATAAGGCATATCAGCGCTCCATTCGGTTCCACCGACGGTGTCCAAATGGATCGCGAAACTGCTCAGCAGACCAGCCAGCTTTCCTGGTTCGTCGAAAAAGGCGACAAAGGGCAGGGCATCATCCGTCGGGCCAGCCTCTCGCACGATCTTCGTATTGAGCTTGCCCGGATTCCAACCCACCGTCCCGTCGTTCATGAAGAAGCGACGATTGAACGCCAATTGGCTCTCCCGACCGATGGCATACCAAGCCGTCCGATCCCGAAGACTTCCCGCCGCTTGAACAACACTCTTGGCGATCCGCTCGGGCAGTCCGATCATGTACTCCTTGGCCTCATCGGTCTGATTACCAAAGCGAGCCGCTAGACGCTGCTCAGGCTCATAGAGCATCGGCCCGGTATGCGAATGCGACGCGCTGATCATCACATGAGAAGCCGGAATCCCAAGCTCCTCCTGAATCAACTTGCGCGTCTCGCGAACCATCCACGGATTCGTCGAAATCAAATCGACGACCACCAAAACCACACGGGTCTGCCCATCGTCGAGCACCGTCGACTTGGCCCACAACGGATCGTGAGTCCCGGTCGAGAACCGAACCCCGTAATAGCCAGCCATCGGAGTAGGCCGCCTCGGGGTAATATCACAAGCCCCAAAACCAACCTTCAAACCACCGAGGGACTCCTGGGCAAAACCCAAATTCCCCAGCAGTATCGAAAAAAAGATGCAAAAAACCCAACTCCACCCCTTGGCAAAAAAAGGCCGAAAAAGCCCCTGAATGAATCGCAATCGCACCATGCTCGGTTCCTTGCCCTACAAAACGCCCCCTGGCTCTGCCCGACCAACGCCACCCCGAGTATACCGAAGCTCCCAACGACCCGCTCCACCCAAGCCCCCCGAAATTCCCCGCCGACGGCTTGCCCAATTTGGTCGTTTTGACGTTGATTCAACCGGGATTTCGTCTATAAATCTCTGTTCTGCACACCCCCGAAAAACGAACCCATTAAAAAAACTCCTACATTCGCCCCCCAGGTCTCGACCATGAAAGACGGCATCCACCCAAAATACTTCGAAACCAAGGTCTCCTGTGGCTGCGGTAACAGCTTCACGACCCGGAGCACCCGCAAGGAGCTCAAGGTTGACATTTGCAACGTTTGCCACCCGTTCTACACCGGCAAGCTCAAATTCGTGGACACCGCAGGTCGGATCGAAAAGTTCCAGAACAAGTTCGCTGCCGGAACCTACGCCAGCCTTCAATCCCCCAAGAAGCCTGCTCCAAAAAAGAAATAGCCACACGACTAGCCCTTGGCTGGCCCTTAAGTCCAGCATCGATGGCAATCTGACAACCTCCACGCTGCAATGATTGCCAACGCAACTTGCAGCGTTTTTTTTTGCTCGCTTCCTCTCGAATCCTAAGCTCGGCCCATGAAAATCCGCGAACAACTCGAACAAACCCTAGCTCGATTCACCGAGCTAGAGACGATGATGTCCGACCCGGTAGTATTGGCAGGCGAGTCGGGGAACATGGCCAATATCCTCCGCGAACACGGCGGCCTGTCCAAAACCGCCATGAAATACCGTCGCTATAAAAAACTCTCCGAGGACGTCAAAGACCTCGCGTCGATGCTCGCCTCGGGTGACGAAGACGAAAAAGCCATGGCCGAAGCAGAAGTAGCAACCCTCCGCCAAGAACGCGAAAAGATCTGGGATGAACTCCTCGAACTGTCCGTCGGCGGCGAAGACGCCAACCGCTCGCGATGCGTCATGGAAATCCGAGCAGGTACCGGGGGCGAAGAAGCCGCCCTTTTTGCTCGCGACCTTTTCGAAATGTACCGCCGCTACGCAGAAACCAAAAGCTGGAAAGTCGAACTCATGGACTCAAGCCCCAGCGAACGGGGCGGCTTCAAAGAAATCATCCTCTCGATCGATGGCGATGGCGCCTACCGAGAACTCCAATTCGAAAGCGGTGGTCACCGCGTCCAACGCGTTCCAGAAACCGAAGCCCAAGGCCGTGTGCATACCTCGGCAGCTACCGTCGCTGTCATGCCCGAACCCGAAGACATCGAAATCGAACTGAAACCCGAAGACTACCGTCTCGATAAATTCTGCGCCTCGGGCCCCGGCGGGCAACACGTCAATAAAACCGAATCGGCCGTCCGACTGACCCACCTCGAATCAGGACTCGTCGTGCAGTGCCAAGACGAAAAAAGCCAACATAAAAACCTCGCCAAAGCCCTCCGTGTCCTCAAAACTCGACTCTACGAGGTCAAACGGGAAACCGAACGCCAAGAACGCTCCAAAGAACGCATGTCGCTGATCGGTTCTGGGGACCGATCCGAACGGATCCGCACCTACAACTACCCCCAAAACCGATTGACCGATCACCGTATCAACCTGACCCTCTACAAACTCGACCAAATCCTCACCGGAAACCTCGAACCGGTCTCCTCAGCACTCCTCGAATACGAACGCGCCATGCTGCGCGATGACGATCAAGCCGCCTAAGGCCAACACGCCAACACGCAAGGACGCATCGATATGAGCGAAACTGGATCCGAACAGACCGAAGCCTGGACCATCCTCCGTATGCTCCAGTGGACCACCGACCACCTGAAAAAATACGGATCTAGCTCCCCTCGACTCGACGCCGAAGTCCTCTTGGCCCACGCGCGAAACTGCCAACGCATCGACCTCTATGCTGCCTTCAACGAAGAACCCCCCGAAGCCGTCAAAGCCGTCTTTCGTGATCTGGTCAAACGACGCGCCAAAGGCGAACCGGTCGCCTACCTCGTCGGAAAAAAGGAATTCTTCTCCCTGTCCTTCTTGGTCAACAATGCGACCCTTATCCCGCGCAACGAAACCGAACACATCATCACCGAATGCATCGATAGGATCAAAAAAAACCCTCCGCAAAGCCCCTTGCGCATCGCCGATGTTTGCACCGGCAGCGGATGCATCGCCGTGACAATCGCCAAAGAATGCCAACGCCTGGGTTTCCCAGCCGAACTCATCGCGATGGACCTCTCGAACGAAGCCCTCGAAGTCGCAAAACAAAACATCCAACTCCATAACGTCCAAAACTCCGTCGAAACCCTCCAAGGCGATCTGCTCGATACTATCCCCGAGAATTCCTGCGACTTTATCCTGAGCAACCCACCCTACATCTCCGACGAGGAATACCTAAAACTCGATAAGTCCGTCCGAGACTACGAACCGAAAATGGCCCTCGTCTCAAGCCCCTCAGGGCTCGAAATCATCAAACGACTCATCGACCAAGCCACATCGAAACTCAAAACAGGCGGCTGGCTGATCTTCGAACACTCCCCCATGATCGCCCAAGAATGCAACTCCCAACTCTCGCAATCCAAGACCCCAACAGGCCCCTGGTCGGATATTCGTCTGGTCAAAGATCTCGCAGGACTAGCCAGAGTCTCCATCGCAAGAAAACCCTAAACGATTTTTTTAGGTAAATTACTAACCTCGTTTCCGTTTCCGAAATCCCTATCCCCAACCCCATCGACCCTCCCCGGCACAAGACTATGACTGTTGAAAACCTGATGGACAAACTCGTCTCTCACTGCAAAGCCAACGGGTTCATGTTTCAATCTAGCGAAATCTATGGCGGATTGAATGGATTCTGGGACTACGGACCTCTAGGGGTCGAACTCAAACGCAATATCAAAGAGGCTTGGTGGAAAGACATGTACCAAAGCCATAACGAATTGGCTTGCCCACCCTCGGCTCCAAGCACCTACGATATGGTCGGACTCGATTGCACCATCATCATGCACCCCCAAGTCTGGAAATGCTCCGGCCACTACGACCTGTTCCACGACTTCATGGTCGATTGCCGAAAAACCAAAAAACGATACCGCTTCGACCAACTCCGCGGACGCTGGGTCTCCCAAGGTCCTCAGCGGATCTTTGTGACCACCATGGCCGAACCCGAACAAGAACAAGAGGACATCGCTCGACGCGCCTTGAAGTTCTTCAACCTCCGCTCCAAAGACATCGAAAGACTCTCCTTCGAAGAACGTGTCTTGACCTTCGATAAACTCGACGAATCCGACCGCCCTAAAGTGCTCGGACCCGATACCGACGAAATCGGTACCTTGACCGACCCTCGCGAATTTAACCTCATGTTCAAAACCTACGTCGGTGCACTCAGTGGCGAAGAAGGGGCCGCGTTCCTACGACCCGAAACAGCCCAAGGGATCTTCGTCAATTTCAAAAACGTCGTCGACTCAACCCGAATCCGAGTACCCTTCGGTGTCGCACAAGTCGGCAAAAGCTTCCGAAACGAAATCACCCCGAGAAACTTCACCTTCCGATCCCGCGAATTCGAACAAATGGAAATCGAATTCTTCTGCCACCCAAGCCAGTCGGCTAACTGGTACCAATACTGGAGAAACCGCCGACTCCAATGGTACAAAGATCTCGGACTCGACTCCGATCGCCTAAGACTACGCGAACACGAACAAGACGAACTGAGCCACTACTCCTGCGGTACGGCCGATATCGAATACGCCTTCCCCTTCCTACCCCCAGGCGAATACGGTGAACTCGAAGGCATCGCTCACCGCGGGGACTTCGACCTGCGAAGCCACTCCGAAGGAAAACTCGATCCGAAAAAACGACCCCTAGAAGTCGAACTCGACGAACAAGGAAACCCAAAACATCGAGGCAGCGGCAAGGATCTGACCTACCGAGATGACCTGACCAACGAACGCTTCATCCCTCACGTCATCGAACCATCGGCCGGCGCAGATCGAGCAACCCTCGCATTCCTCTGCCAAGCGTACACCGAAATCCAATCCTCCGAATCCAACGGGAAATTCGAATCGCGCGTCGTCATGCGACTCCACCCTAGAATCGCTCCCTACAAAGCCGCCGTGCTGCCCCTGGTCAAAAAAGACGGAATGCCCGAAATCGCAGCCGAAATCTACGGCGCGCTCAAGAAGAAATTCAACGTCTTCTACGACGAAAAATCCGCCATCGGGAAACGCTACTGGAGACAAGACAAAATCGGTACCCCCTACTGCATCACCGTCGATAGCCAAACCCTCGTCGATCGGACCGTCACCATCCGCGACCGCGACTCGATGGAACAATGGCGAATCCCAATCGATCAAGTCGTCGCGGAAATCGAAAAACGCGTCTGCTAAATCCACATCCCCTTTCCCGAACGTCACCCCAAAAACGCAACGGCATTGCCTTGCGCGAGCATCACCATGAGCTTTGAAGTTGCGATATTCGCATGTTTCGGAGTTTCAATCGATGTTTTCCCTGGTTTTTCGTACTCGTACTCCGCGTTAGCAGTACTCGTACTCGAAAATACGGCATCGAGTACGAGTACCATTACATTGAGTACGAGTACGATCAAAGCCAAAATAGCGCAACTTCAAAAACCATGAGCGAGCATCGACAAGGTGAACTGTTCCCAAGCGATGAAGCTCCCTGGGAAATCGACGCACAAGCCACCGTGCTTGCCGCCCACGTCGTGTTTCCCGAAGCACCCTTCGGACCCTACTCCTACCGCATCCCCGAGACCCTTGCAAACCAAGTCCAACCGGCCATGCGGGTCGTCGTCCCCCTAGGAAAAGGGGACAGGGAAATCACCGGATATACCCTCGGCGTCGAAACCCTCAAACAATACCGACAAAACCTCAAACCGATCCTGCAATGCTCCGATCAAGGACCACTTTGCAGCACAAACCTGCTCGAACTCGTCAAATGGATGAGCAAGTACTACCTGGTTCCAGCAGGACAAGTCCTCGAAGCAGTCATCCCCGCCGGTGTCAGAGCAGGGGCCGGTACCCGAAACCAAACACTCCTGCGACCGACCGATAAGGCCACCGAGGACGCATTCGTCAAATCGTTGCCCATCAAACAACGTCAAACACTCGTCCAGTTAATCCTAGCCAACGAACCCCTGGCACCCGAACAACTCCGCTCGCTGGCCAACTGCTCCGACGGCGTGATCAAAAAACTCAAAGACACTGGCTTCATCGAAAGCTACACCGAACGCGTCATGACCTTCGAGTCCAAAGCCGACGCGAACAACGATCCGGCCGTTCCTCTCCCGGCCCTGACGACCGACCAACGCGTCGCTCTGCAAACCATTTTCGGCGCTCTAGACTCCCAAAAACATTCGACCATTTTGCTCCACGGCGTGACCGGTAGCGGCAAGACCGAAGTCTACATGCAAGCCATCGAAAAAACGATCGGCTTCGGACGCCAAGCGATCGTCCTGGTCCCGGAAATCAGCCTCACACCGCAAACGCGCAGCCGCTTTCAAAACCGCTTCGGCTCGGTGGCCGTCCTGCACTCGAACATGAGTGGACCCGAGCGCCATTTTCAATGGAGAAGGATCAGCAATGGCGATGTCCAAGTCGTCGTCGGACCACGCTCGGCCATCTTCGCTCCTGTCCCACACCTGGGATTGGTCATCCTCGACGAAGAACATGAGACTTCCTTCAAACAAGACAATATCCCTCGGTACCATGCCCGCGATGTGGCCATCCATCGAGCCTTTCTCGAAAAAATCCCCCTGGTCCTAGGCTCTGCAACCCCCTCGCTCGAAACCTACCACCGCGCCAAAAGCGGGGCGTATCAGTACGTCAGCCTGCCACGCAGAATTCTCAATCGGCCCATGCCCGAAGTCCGCACCATCGACCTACGCGTCAATCGAATCGATGTCAACCAAGGTAGCTTGTCGAAACCCCTCGTGCAGTCCATGCGCCGTGTCCTGGACCAAGAAGACGGACAAGTCATCCTGCTGCTCAACCGTCGCGGTTACTCGACCCGTGTTCAATGCCCATCCTGTGGCTTCGTCCTCTCCTGCCCAGATTGCGACCTGCCGCTGACTTTCCACCGCGATGGAAACAAAGCCATGTGCCACTACTGCGACTACACCATCGCCGCGCCCCAACAGTGCCCGAAATGCTCCTTCGATGGAATCCGCTTCTCTGGACTCGGGACCCAACGACTCGAACTCGAGGTCCAAGCCAGCTTTCCCGATGCACCCATGGCCCGAATGGACTCCGATACCATGCGGAAACCCGGAAGCCACGAACGTACTCTGACGGACTTTCGAACCGGACGCACAAAAATCCTACTCGGCACCCAAATGATCGCCAAAGGTCTCGACTTCCCTAACGTGCTCCTCGTCGGTGTCATCCAAGCCGATACAAGCCTCCATTTCCCCGACTTCCGCGCCTCAGAAAAAACCTTCCAACTCATCACCCAAGTCGCCGGAAGGACCGGACGGGGCGACAGGGCAGGGGAGGTCCTCGTGCAAACGTTCTCCCCGGAACATCCCGCGATCCTGGCCGCCTCGAAACACGACTTCCTAGGCTTTGCAGACCTGGAACTCCAACACCGAAAACCCCTAGGGTATCCTCCCTATGGCTCCTTAGCTCGCATCATATTTCGCGGCGAAGTCCAAGAACAAGTCGAGCAGTTTGCCGAAGGCATCGTCGCCAAAGCTCGTGGACTTGTCGCCAAACACGGATCGAAAGTCCGTGTCCTCGGACCATCGCTACCACCGATCCCCAAACTCCGTGGCCACCACCGCTTTCACGCCATGCTCATCACCCAAGAGCCTGGCGCTCTGCACGCGATCCTCCAGGAAATTCAATCCAGCACCAAACTGCCCGAAGGTGTCTTGTACCTGATCGATATCGATCCAATCGATATGCTCTAATCGCTCCAAACCAAACCTTCTGTTCTAAGCAATCCTCACCAACATGGTTACTAGATCCATGGATGAACCCTACTTCAAAAAATACCTAGCGTATGTCGATCCTGCGATGCGTCCTGTCGATGAACTCGAGGCCCAAGCCTCAAGGTTCCTAAGCTGGTGCCAAAGGGTCGATGTCTCTCAGACCCTCGTGCTTCACGGTTCTTACACATGGACCTTCCGCCAAGTGCTCAACCATATCACAGATTCGGAGAGAGTTTTCGCCTTTCGAATGCTTTGGTTTGCCCGGGGTAGCCAAGTACCACTTCCAGGATTCGACGAGCATGAGTTCTCCTCCAATGCGTCGGCAAACCATCTCGATTGGCAAGCTCTCCTCGATGAATTTAGAGCCGTACGGGAGGCGACTATTGCGTTGCTGAGGAATCTACCCCCAGAGGCGTGGCCTCGCGGTGGCACGGCTGCAAGCCATGAGGTCGATCTTTCGCTTTTGTTCGGCATGATCTGCGGCCACGTCGAGCACCATTTTAAGATCCTACAAACTCGTCAGCCAAATCTCCGATAAAATTGAGCGACTCGACTTCCATTACCCCAGGCTCCTACCTCCCCCAATAACATCCCGATTCCCCTTCTTCCCTTCCCCTTCTTCCCTTCCCCTTCTTCCCATTCCCTTCTTCCCATTCCCTTCTTCCCATTCTTCCCTTTGCGTCTTTGCGCCTTTGCGCCTTTGCGTTCCCTTCTTCTCTTCCCTTCTTCCCATTCTTCCCTTTGCGTCTTTGCGCCTTTGCGCCTTTGCGTTCCCTTCTTCTCTTCTCTTCTCTTCCCTTCCCTTCTTCCCTTCGCATCTTCGCGTTTCCAACTAGCGAGCCAGCCCAATGAAACCCCTGAACCTCCGAGTCTGGCCCCTGATGACCCTCCTGGCGATATTGCCATCTGCCTTCGAGCCACCGACTGCCATCGCCCAGCAAGCAGTGGTACCGAACGTCGCAAGGCAACCGCTCGAAGCCTCCGCGAAACGACTGCGCGAGGCCCTGCGATTCCTCGGCGAACCGCTCGACGATTCGATCGACCAAGCGTTGCTCGAGCTAGAGAACCAACCCGAGGATGCCATCGTCGCCTCCCAAATCCAAAAGACGCTCGATCCGCTGTGCCTTGCTATCGTCACGATCAACCCAGAGAGCCGCGTCAAAGTCACCGCAGGTGCCATCGAGCCGATTCTCTACGAAAAAGGGTGGCGGAGCTTCCTCGTCAAAGTCATCAACGAGGCTGGCGTGACAGCGCCCCTAAGGTGCTCGAGCCCACAAGCCCAGAGCATGGTCCGACAAAGCACTTCGGCCGCCGCTCCAGAGATCAAGATAACTCCTGCCGAATCGGCACGAAGGTGGCTCGATATCGCCATGCCAGTCCAAGAACCGATGGTTGCAAACCTATCAGGACTCCAAGTCGAATACCGCATCGTTCAACTCTACAGCCGCGACCCAGGCCCCCTCGAAGCCACCTTGGCCTTCGATGTCGGACAAGGAACGCAGGACCTGGGATTCCGAAGCGAAACACCGATCCTGTTTCGCTCCATCCCCAGCCAAGCCGTTAGCCTTGAAATCCGCGATCATGACGGCAAAAAAACAACCTGTGCGATCCTGATCCAAGACTCCAAAGGTCGGGTCTACCCCAACCCAGCTCGCCGACTTGCACCCGACTTCTTCTTCCACCCACAAATCTATCGGGCCGATGGCGAGACGATCATACTGCCTGCCGGCCAGTACTCCGTGACCGCCTCGCGTGGTCCTGAGTACCTTCCTACAAAATTCGATTTCACCGTCCCGCAGAAACAAGCCGCCGAGCCGATGCGCATCGAGCTCAAACGCTGGGTCCATATGGCAGCCCAAGGCTGGTTCTCCGGGGACCATCACGTCCATGCCGCGGGTTGCGCTCACTACGAAAATCCCACCCAAGGCGTCACGCCCGAAGACATGATGCGACACATCCTAGGCGAGGATCTCAATGTCGGTTGCGTCCTGAGCTGGGGACCGTGCTGGTACCACCAAAAGCAATTCTTCGATGGCAAAGTCTCCAAACTCTCCCGCGCAGACTACCTGATGCGCTACGACGTCGAGGTCAGCGGATTTCCCTCCTCCCACGCTGGGCATTTGTGCTTGCTCAACCTCGTCGAAGACGACTATCCAAACACCAAAAAAATTGAAGACTGGCCAAGCTGGACCATCCCCATCATGAAATGGGGCCAACAACAAGGTGGAGTCGTCGGCTATAGCCACAGCGGCTGGGGATTGGCACTCCCAGATTACATGCCCGATGGCAAACGGGGTCCGCTGCCCAACACCTGGGGCGGCAGCAAACCAGGCCAAGCCGGCCGGGCAGCCGACAAACTCCCCGACTATGCCATGCCACCCTTCGATGGCATCGGTGCCAATGAGTACATCGTCGCTGCACCAAACGACGCTTGCGATTTCATCTCGACGGTCGACACACCAGCGGTCTGGGAACTGAATATCTGGTACCACGTCCTGAACACCGGTCTCAAAACCCGAATCAGTGGGGAAACCGATTTCCCCTGCATCTACGGTGAACGCGTCGGCTTGGGCCGCGTCTATGTCCAAATGGATACCAAACAACCCATGACCTACGACCAGTGGGTCCGAGGTTTACTCGACGGACGTTCCTACGTCGGAGATGGAGCTAGCCATGTGCGTAAATTCGCCGTCAACGAACATCGGCTCGGACAAATCGATACCGAACGCCGCGTCAGCGAAGTCCATTTGAATCAGCCCGAAAAAGTCCAAGTAACCGCGTCGCTCGCCGCTTGGCTACCGGCCACCCAAACCGAACAAGCGCTCGAAATCAAAAATCGTAGACTCGACGAAAAACCTTATTGGCACATCGAGCGCAGCCGCATCGGAACCTCTCGCACGGTTCCGGTCGAACTGATCGTCAACGGACAAGCCGTCGCTAAGCAGGATCTGACCGCCGATGGAAATTGGAATGACTTGCACTGGGATATCCAAATCGAGCAGTCCAGTTGGATCGCATTGCGCATTTTTCCGTCGATGCACACCAATCCAATCTTCGTGCATGTCGACCAAAAGCCGATCCAGCCGAGCAAGCAAAGCGCGCAGTGGTGCCGCGATGCAGTCGACGTGTGCTGGAACAAGAAGCGACCGCTGATCCGGCCCGAGGAACGGGACGCCGCCCAAGCGGCTTACAACGCCGCCCGCGAATACTACGACCGAGCCATCGCTCTTTCACCCCAGTAAGCCCATCACCCCAGTAGCGGTGTTGAACCGAACTCATTGTTCGCTATCTGTCTCACTTGGACTTGGCGAACTTGGCGCCTTAGCGGTGAGTTTGGGACGTTTTTTTGACTCACCGGGCAGCCTAAGCCCCGATATTCTCCACCTTGGCAAATATCATCCGACCACCCTGAGTCTGAAGCGTACTGGTCACCGCCACGAGCACCGTCTGGTTGATCTTGTCGCGACCACCCTCGATGACGACCATCGTTCCATCGTCGAGATATCCAACCCCTTGGTCGTGTCCCTCTCCCGGCTTGACCACTCGAATCTGAAATGCCTCGCCCGGCAAATACTGCGGTCGCAACGCGGCGGCGACTTGATTCAAATCGATCACCTCGACATTGTGCAACTTGGCGACCTTGTTGAGGTTGAAGTCCCCCGTCAACAGCTTCCCGTCGAGATGCTTGGCCAAAAGCACCAGCTTCATATCGACCGGCTGACCGGCAAACTCGGGCAACTCCGTGTCGTACATCATGAAGTCGACGCGTTTGGACGTTCGGATCCTATTGAGAATGTCCAACCCGCGCCTGCCTCGGACTCGCTTGAGCTTGTCGGAACTATCAGCGATCCCCTGAAGCTCCATCAAAACAAATCGAGGCATGACCAAGCGGTTGTCGAAGATGTTCGTCTCGGAAAGCTCGGCCAGCCTGCCGTCGATGATGCTGCTCGTGTCGAGAACCAATGGTTTGATCCCCTTAAAGTCCCTCGCGAACTCCACATAAGGGATCACGAAACGAAAGTCATCCTTCGTCTGCAACAAAACACTCACGCAGGCATAACAAAGGGTAATCAGGACTCCAAGCGAAATGTACGAAGCATAAGGATTGATGCTGCCAGGATTGTTGATGAACGGTCCGAGCGCGAGCATCAAGAGATTGGTGAAAATAACGCCGATCAAAAGACCAAAGTAGATCGCCGAAATAACCTCAATCCGCTTGCGAGGGATGAACAAATCCAAAAAAATCACCCCGCAGGCGATCAAGAGCACCCCGGAAAAGACCAAATAAGGTGTGATCGTCGTGCTTTGCTCTTCACCGGGGACAATCTTGGCACTCATCGAAGCAGCTAGCGAAGCACCTAAGCCAGCCGCAGCGACGACAAATATGATCCGCAAGATGACAATCGCAATCGAATCGGCAAAAGGGGAACTGGCCTCTCGCTTTCCGATGTTGCTACCTGAGCTTTGGTTATCCACTCTAAATTCAGTTGTGTGGGGGACGTGGGATGACTTGGAATCTAACCGTTCCTTGGCCAACCTTGAAGTATATTCAGAAACGGCGGGGCTTTCCCTAAAATCGCTAGCCAAACCAAGGTTCGGCTGACGACCTCGTTCCGATCTTAGCGGATTTTCCGTCCTTAGCCACCCACTACCCTCGAACCTACAGCCCGACGCACCGGTTCGATATGGTCCCGATCATCTCAATTTGCACTTCGATGCAATCGCCCGGCTTAAGGAAGACCTGCGGACTTCGAGCCACGCCAACCCCGGCCGGCGTGCCGGTAAAGAGCAAGTCGCCTGGCTCGATCGTCAGAACCTGCGAGATGTAACTCAAAAGCATCTCGGGCTTGAAAATCAACTCTGCAGTCGTCGAATTCTGCATGGTCTGGCCATTGAGCCTCGACTCAATCCGCAGCTTCCGCGGATCGGGGATCGAGGAAGCCAAAGCGATCGCTGGACCGATCGGTGCGAACGTATCGAACGACTTCCCCAGAAACCACTGCTTGCCCGGCTTTCCTTTTTGCCAGTCGCGGGCCGAGACATCATTGCCCGCTGTGTAACCAAAAATCGCTCGCTTGGCCTGCTCCTCGGTGGCCCCTTTGAGCCTCTGTCCGACCACAACAACCAACTCGGCTTCGAAGTCGACCTGACTGCTGCTCGAAGGAATCTCGATCGGATCGTTCGGGCCACAAAGCGATGTCGAAGCCTTATTAAAGACGATCGGCTCCTCGGGGATCGGGGCATCGGTTTCCAATGCATGATCCCGATAGTTCAAACCGATGCAAAGGATCTTGCCAGGCACATCGAGCGGACAGAGCAACTCAAGTCGCTCCTCAGTGGGCCCGAGTTTCTTGATCAATGGAACAATCCGGGACTCAAATTCGCTCCATCGAAGAATCAACTCGCGCGTCGATGTCGGTAGCGAATCATCCGCCGAGCAAAGGTCTTGAATCCCCTGTTGGGTTTGCCAACCCCAAGCGATCGAACTATCGGGACGCTTGAATCGAACAATCATCGATACGCCTGCTGGTTACTTAGGTGCTACCATGGCGATGATCTTCTTGCCCTGCTGCGAGGGTGGCTGCTCAAGCTTTGAGTGCTCAGCCAAATCTGCCAGGATCTGCTGCATGACCCGTTGGCCTTCCTCGACGTGAGCCAACTCCCGACCCTTGAACATGACCGTCACCTGCACTTTGTCCTTGTGCTTGAGAAAGCCGATCGCCTGCCGGACTTTCGTATCCACATCATGCTCACCAGTCTTGGGCCGCAATCGAATCTCTTTGGTCTTCGTCTGATGCGTCTTCTGCCCGGACTTTTTATTCTTCTCGTACTTGAACTTGCCAAAGTCCATGATCCGGCAAACCGGAGGTCGCTCGTTGGGTGCGACCTCGACGAGGTCCAACTCGGCATCCCGCGCACGGCTCATCGCTTCATCAAGCGTGATGACTCCGTACTGGGTGCCATCGGGACCGATGACTCGCAAAGGTGATATACGAATTTGGTTGTTGACTCGGGTCTGATTGCGTTCGATCGTGACGCTCCTTGTTGGTGGAAAACGAAGGCCTGAGGGCGCTCAGGGCAACTGGGATTCAAAAGTATCGGTTCTAGCGGGGGTGCGGGTCAACCGACTTCGAGGAAAAATTCCCGGTTTTCCAGGTAGTCGGCACAGGATTTTGGCACTTGCAACCCTCCAAACCAACGCTACGATTAGCTTCCCCATGGCATACAGTTGCCCTTGTAGCTCAGTCGGTAGAGCAGCTGACTCTTAATCAGCGGGTCCAAGGTTCGAGTCCTTGCAGGGGTACTTAACAGAAAATCAGCGCCCATCGCGAACCCGCAATCCCTTGTGATTTGCGGGTTTTTTTCGTAAGGGCCCAACCCACCGTAGCGCATTCCACCGTAGCACGGTCCTCCGAGGCCGTGCGTGTAGATGACGAATCAATCGCGTCCACCCACCAACGGGTCAAAGCCCCATTTTACGGGCCGAGAGGCGCTCCTGATCCAACCAAAACCCAAACGCAGCGTCCTACGGGGGCTTGATTAAATCCCTCGCCGTTGGCTACGGGTTAAACGAAATCGCACAGATACATTTCATGACGCGATGATGGAGACGGACCGTCCCCGGGATTTTCTCATTTCCCCGCCCCGAAGGAGCATAATGAGTTAGCCCAGGGCAAAGCAAAGCGCCGCCCTGGGTGTGTCCCCGGCAATCCGTTTCCGTGTGTTCCGTGTGTTCCGTGGTAAAAAGACCTGAAGCCCCGCGCGATGAGGTAGCGGAATGCTTGCTCCGTTCCCGTCGACACCTTAGGACTCAACCCCAGCTTTGCTGTACAATCCAAACAGGCTCTAACGAACGAGCCACCCCTGTCCCCTCCCAGGATCTACGGCCATGACTCGAAATCGTTTTTTGTTAACCCTTGCGATCCTATCTTATTCGCTATCCCTCGGCTGCGAACGGACCGAGTCGTTCTCACAGACCGAATCCTCCAACCTCAAACCACTGGCCGTTATGTACGGACGCTTCATCAGCTCCAATGCCGGTCGAGGACCCAAAGATGAAGCGGAACTCAAAGCCTTCATCAAATCGCGACCCAGCGATGAACTCTCCAATCTCAATGCCAGCGACGTCGAAAGCTTGTTCGTCTCCTCCCGAGATAAAAAACCCTACAAGCTTAAGTTCGATGCCAAACCGCTCGTTCCGGGCCAATCAGCAAACATCTTCGCCTGGGAACAAGACGGTATCGATGGCAAACGGTTCATCGCAGGCACCCTAGGCGAAATCCTCGAGGTCGACCAAGAGAAGTTTCGCCAGCTTGTCCCGAACCCTTAAACTCGATCTGCACCAACAGCAAGATCAGTAATCGTCAGGAATCGTACCGCCATCTTCGCGATGGCCAAGCCGATTGAAGATATTCAAATCGACGGTAAAACCCAGGAATCGAACACTGCCGTCGGCCAACAAAATGTTCATCCCGCTACTGTGCGCACTGCCAAAACGATACCCCTCCCAGCCCCCCTGGTTGTCATACAACCGGTCGGAATTCGGCGCAAAGCCGGTGTAACGAATCACGTCCGGATCCCACCCGTCGGCCCACCCTGCATCGTCATGCCAATCCCCGGTCTTGTAACGAACCGGATTCAACTGCTTCTCTCCAACAACCATCGTGTTGCTCGTCCCATCGGTGATGTTGGCCATCTTCGATTTCGCACCGATATACTTCCCCGTCGCATCGACTCCCCCACGCGCAATGACGCCATTGTAAGGGGCCTTCTCCCATCCCAATCCCCAGGTGTCACCATACCAAAATTGATCCCAACTGTTGGGACGGTCCGCAGGGGTCGCTGCCGCGTAGTCCATCAAGTATCGACCACCTTGAGAGATGTTCGATTCTGGTCCCCTTCGGGACGGACAGAAAAATACCGTCGGACCCCCTCGGTATCGAAGTACATCGACATTGTTCGTCGTATTCTGAGCCGCCAAAGTACTTTGCTCAATGTAAGGCAAAATATGAGTCGCCCAACTCCCGACGCTCCCCCATGGAGCTAATCCACCAGGAGGAAAGTACTTGAACCCATCATGGTGCGTCTGGATAGCCAAACCCTGCTGCTTGAGATTGTTCGAACACTGCATCCGACGCGCAGCCTCCCGAGCCGCTTGCACTGCCGGCAACAACAATCCAACCAGTATCCCAATAATGGCTATGACCACCAAGAGCTCGACCAACGTGAACCCCTTTTGGTTCGAGCGAACCGAAAACCTATGCTTAACCATCAGAACGGATCCCCTACGAAAAACAAATGACAAAAATGACCTAAGCATCCATATCAATGAATGATGAAATCTCTATTAAAACTATCGAAAAATGGACCGATAACACAGTCCCAATTCCATGAGAAATATACTTATGGGAGAGATTTACCAAATCAAGCGGAACTCAAGGGAACAAAAAGACCCCTTAGAAGGCAAGATGGCGAAAAAGCTAACTCCAGTCGACTCCGCACGGCCGACCCATCTCCACGAGCAACAAATACTGCTCGTCGCAAAATCGATCGGTCATCCCAGCCAAATAAGCCCCCGTGGCTCGCTCGATCCCCCAGTCCAAAACCCAACCCCGAACCCTCGTGGGCAATCGCTCGGGATTGCTCACAAGCAACCGATACAACTGCCTGAGCCGCATCGCTGCCCCCTGACGGACCTCCACGAGCCTCGGATGACGGTACACATGCTCGAACAAAAAACCCTCTAACTGCCGCTTCTCCTGCTCGATCTCAGAACTCATTCCAAGCGATACCCCGGCCTTGCACACCTCCTGGGAACTGAGCTCGCCGAGCCCCCCGAGCGACCCGAGCAACCGACTCGAATGCTGCAAAAAATCCCCCATCTGAAGATCGAGCAAGGTATGCACCAACAAAGGACGTCGCAACGAGGTTTGAACATCGCCAAGCCGTACCGTACGCTTGGCCCTCTGGACCAAATCGAGGCTATCGAGCTGCCCCCACTCCAAAAGCCCAAGCTTGAGCGCATCGTCGAGGTCATGCGAGTCATAAGCGATGCTGTCGGCCGCATCGACGACCTGAATCTCAAGCATCTGCGACTCCGAATCCTGCTTGTGACTCCGATACCGCTGACCAGATAGAACCTCGAAGGTCAGATTGAGCCCAGGATAATCGGTGTAGCGCTGCTCGATCCGGGTCACCAAATCCAACGCGAATTGATTGTGCGAAAAACCTCCCGAGTCCCTCAAGCATTCCTTAAGCACATCCTCGCCACAATGCCCAAAGGGCGGATGGCCGATGTCGTGGAGCAACGCCATGGCCTCAATGAGGTCTTCGTTGAGTCTCAAACTTCGACCGATCGTTCTGGCTAACGATGCAACCTCGTGGGTATGGGTCAGCCTAGTGCGATGGTAATCTCCCATATCCCCAGTAAAGACCTGCATCTTACCGCTCAAGCGGCGGAAGGCCGAGGCATGGAGAATCCGATCGCGGTCCCTTTGGAACGGACCGCGATAAGGGTGCTCGGGCTCCGGATGCTCTCGCCCCTGTGCATCGCAGGAATGCATCGCATAGCTGGCTAGCAAAGCCTCCTCGCGCTGCTTCCAATTCGATCTCGTATCGCCAAAGTCGGCTTGTTGCATCTTCGAGTTGCGTTTTCCTGGGTGCTACATGCCTGGGTGCTACATCACCGTCAAGTTGTCTCGATGGATGATCTCTTCGTAAGGGCACTGGCCCAGGATCTGGGCGATCCGATCCGAATGGCATCCACGAATCATCTTGACTTGCTGGGCATTGTAATTGCTCAATCCCCTTGCGATCTCATTTCCCATGGCGTCGACCAAGGCCACAATGTCCCCTTTCCCAAAATCGCCGGTGACCTCCAAGACCCCAATGGCCAACAAACTGCATGAGCCACCTCGGATCGCCGCACTGGCACCTGGATCGACCCGAATGCTCCCGCTCGGCTGGGTCGAAAACCCTATCCAACGCTTGCGTGAAACAAGCGATTTCGACTGCGGCAAAAAAAGGGTTCCAAGCCCCTGGCCCCGGGCCAAGCGCACCAAAATGTCCGGCTCACGCCCCCATGCAATCGCCGCAGCTTGGCCGCTGTGCGTCAAGAACTTGGCCGTCGTTAGCTTGCTGGCCATCCCCCCTTTGCTGATCCCCGTCTTGCGATCCCGCACAAGCTCTTCAACGCTTTCGTCGATCTTGGCAACACTCGATAACACCATGGCTTGTGGGTCCTGAGGGTCGCGGTCGTAGAGCCCATGGACATCGCTGAGGATCACCAAAGCGCTGTCGTAAAGCAGACCGGCGACCATTCCCGCTAATCGGTCGTTGTCGCCGAATGTCGTCTTCAACTCGTCGACGGCTACCGAATCGTTTTCGTTGATGATCGGTATGGCTCCGAGCTCAAGCAACCTTGTCAACGTGTTGCGAACGTTCAAATAAGCGACCCGGTCATCGAGCTCGGCGGCCGTGAGCAAAATCTGTGCTGCATGCTTCGAATGGGTCGCAAATGTCTTTTCGTAAACCTGAATCAAGTGCGCCTGCCCTATGGCCGCCACGGCCTGAAGCGTCGCAAGATCGCTCGGCCGAGCCTTGAGCCCTAGCTTACCCATGCCGCTTGCAACCGCTCCGCTCGAGACCAAAACAACCCGCTTGCCTAGCTCCTGGAGAGCTACAAGCTGGTTGGCCAAATTGCCCACCTGATCAAGATCGAGCCGACCGCGATCGTCGGTCAGCGAACGTGAACCGACTTTGACGACCCAAGTCGTCGCTTCAGTCAACGCTCGGCGATCCTCTGATGGACCGTTTCGATCGAAGCTTCCGGAATTTAAACTCATGCGTTGGGGGACTTACGATACGTTGGAGGTCTTTTGCTGGGCAATCAACGCGTCGAGTTCTTGACGAAGTTTGGGCAAGATCTCGTCATAACCAAACGCCCCTATCGGTTCGCTCCGCCTCTTGAGATTGACCTTCGCCGGTCCACACCATAACCCTAAATCCGCATCGTCGGTCTCACCCGGACCGTTGACCCGGCATCCCATGACCGCAATCGTTATCGCATAGTCTTTGGCATAAGTCGTCATCTCCTTGACCTGTTGAGCCAGTTCGACGAACGCCTCGTTTTCCACCCGCGAACAACTCGGACATGAGATGATATTGAGCTTGGATGGATCGAGCGCCACGACCGATCGAAGCCGACCGGCATAGATATCCTCGACGATCTGCCTACCGACTTGGATCTCCATGGCCTTTTGCGAATTCGGAACCGTCAACGACACACGGATCGTATCGCCGATCCCCCGTCCTATGAGCTGCTCGAATGCGATCCGAGTCTTGATGATCCCATCGGGGGGCAAACCTGCTTCGGTAACCCCTAAGTGCAATGGGACATCGGGGCGGAGCAGGGCGAAGCGCTGATTGACTTCGACGACTTTCGACGGATCGGAATCCTTCAACGAAACGACGTACCGGTCGAAACCGATCGCGTCGAGCAATTCGCAATGCTCGGTGGCACTTGCGAGCATCGGTCCGATCGAATCATGAGGATCGAACTTGTCCTTGATCGCCGGATCGACCGACCCGCAGTTGACCCCAATTCGAACCGCACAGTCGTTGGCCGCCGCAGCCTCAACAATGAACTTGACCTTATCCTGCCAAGCCTTGGACTTCTCATGATGGTACAAGTGCCCTGGGTTGTACCGAACCTTGTTGACATGCGGAGCGACTTGCGTCACGAGCCGATAATTTTCCTGCAGGTCGACCGAAAGGTTCGCTTGGGTCTGCTTTCGGATCTCGGCCAAGGCGGCCGCATCCTTATCGCTATCGACCGCGATACGCACGACATCGGCACCGGCTTGGTGCAGGTCGTTGACCAAACCGACCGTCGCCGGAACATCGGTCGTATGGGTCGCAGTCATGCTTTGGACCGCGATAGGGTGCCCCGATCCGATCGTGATCGAGCCGACGCGGACACTTCGTGTGGGATTTCGTTGGATTTGCATATCTTTTCCTAGGGGTGTGAAACCGTTGGGAAAGTATACCGCAGACGCCCAGATCCCCCAAGAATGGGGCAGGGCGATTGCCCCGAATCGCGGTAGCAATTTGCGTTTTTTTGAAAATCGATGAATGCTTTTGCAACATCTTAGCGCATAAATCCCCTAAATTGTGTGCCTCTCTCTCGGGGCTGTGTCATAGAGTTTGACTTGCGTCCAAGTCGCTCCACAGCCCAGGAAACTATTGGGCAAAAGCCCCCTGATAAGAAAGTACATGGAAGAAAGCTCATGGCCAAGAAAAAAACCACGGTCAAGATACCCGGTACGAGAGCTGGCACAAATAAAGCTGGCACAAATAAAGCTGGCACAAATAAAGCTGGCTCAGAGAAGGTCGGTATAGAAAAAAAGGGCTCCAAGGCTCCAGTAAAGAAGAGACCTAGAGGGGATGGAGGCCCCATTATCATCGATCCGATCCCAGTGCCGATCGAGCCAACGGACTTTACAATTCGAGCCACGAAACCAACAAGGATTGTTGAAACATCATCAACACCAACGATTGCATTTGGGAATGTCGCAGTTTCCCCCACTGAGTCATCTATCCCAGTCAGCGTCCGCAGCACAACTGGGGGTATCACCTACAATGTAACTGATTTCGGTTATTCAATTGACTACGACGGCTATCCGGTTGAATTTGATTTAGTGGTAGATCCTAGAGATCCGTCGAAAGGCACATTGAAGATACCAAGATTGCCTCTCAAAGCAAAAGATACTCTCAGAAAGAGAAAAGACGTTTGCGAGATGACTGCCTCGCTCAACATTACCATATTAGTTAGAAAACGTCCTCCAACCCGATAGCAGTGTGTCCTAGGGCTGGCTTGCCCGAACAATTTCTTCTCTCTGCTTTTCAACCTTTGCGAGCTTCAGGCGTATATCTTCGACCACCTGTGGCTCGCCATCGATTAACGCAAGTTGCAATTGTGCGCCGAGATGCTCAATCTCATGCTCAAAAAAGGATCTCAGAACTGCAAATTCCGTTTCCGAAGGGCTAGGCCGCATGGCTTTAAGCAACTCTGTTGCCCTAGCCAAACACTCCCGAGCGGATGGCGTATCTATAATCGATAGTGTTTTGGCGCGTGCGATTTCCAAAGAGAAAACCACGTCGGCGTGATCTTTGTTTTGCAAATTTTTCTCTACCCACCAACGGGCGTCTTTATAAAACGCATCGGATCGATCAACCTGTCTTTGGTCAGCACACATCGAAATCAGCTTGGTCAGATTCGCTACCGCAAATCTCGATGCGGTAACCTTTGCGATCGGAAACACGAGCGATCTTTTAGAAATACTCACCCCTTCGACAAGAGCCTGCTCTAACTCAGGGCGTCGATCAAGACCTTGTAAGCTGTCACATCGATGCTGCATCGCTAGCATGTAGATCAGGGCTGAAATCCCTTGCTTTTGCAGATCCATCTGCTCCTCCTGAGAATCGGTTGAATCCGTCAAAAAACCACCGACGAGCGTACCGAGGATTCGGGTCGCTGTTTCGGTTTGATCAAGCGATTCCTTATACCGCTTCTGTTTATTATACAGGGATGCTCTCGATAGAATTGTGCGAGCCTCAAGCAAGAGAAATTCATCATCATTTCCATACAAACTTACCATTTTTTGAGCGATTTCGATTGCTTGGTCGCATAGAGCTTCCGCGCGATCAAAATCCTGTTTCACATCGGTCAAATACTCCGATTGATAGAGTTTCGAATCCGCTTCGGCCAATTGCCAATTCAGTCGATCCAATTTGGTATCGGAAACCAGCTGTGCCGATGAAATCAAATCTTCGACCTGCTTCCATCGCATCTGAGCTTGATCCGGCTCTTGTACTTTTTGCAAGTTGCCAAGACGTGTAAGAAGCCTTATTAAGTCTAACTTCATGTTCCAGTCGTCAGGGTTCCTGGCGATATAGCCACTGTCCTCGCTGTCGATTTTGCTGATTGAACTGGCAAGGATTTCTTTGCGCAACTCATAAGACTCAGGCATCGCCGACAATCTATCGTCAACAACGTAACCGACGATCTCATCGAACAAACTCGAGGAAAACCTTCGACTTTCATCGGTTTTTTCCTGCTCGGCAGTAAGGCTCTGATTTAGACCCAACACTCGAGTTCTTTCGTGAAAAATTGCAACCGTTGCCAAGAGCAATGCAGCGGCCGTCAAACTCAACAAAAGCAAACTCGCGATGACCCCCTTGGCATGCTTGCGAAGCCATCGCTCGCTCTTGCGAAATAGATGGTCGGGAACCACGCTGATGGGCTCTCCCTCGAGCCAATTCTCCAAGTCCTTACCCAAGTCCGTAGCCTTCTGATAACGTTCGGAAGGCAATGTCGCCATCGCCTTGAGACAAATCGCTTCGAGCTCTCGCGGCACCCTCGAATTATGATCCCGAGGACGTACAAACTGATTGAGCTTGGCACGCCCGAGCGTCTCCTGAGGATTCGTGCCGCTGTAAGGCACCGTGCCGGTTAAAACCCGATACAACGTCGCTCCAAGCCCATAGATGTCCGTCCGATGATCCAACGCCGTGTTCATCGCCTGGGCTTGCTCAGGACTCAAATATCCCAAAGTCCCCTTGACCGATCCGACCTGCGTCTTCTCGACGCCAGTGCCCGAGCCTGACACCGGTACAAAGAGCATCGAGGATGCCTCGTCAAGCTGCGATGCATCCTCGACCGCTTTGCCCATCCCCCAATCCATCACCACCGTCTCGCCGTAGCGATTGACCATGATGTTCTCAGGCTTCAAGTCCCGATGGATGACCTTGTGCTTGTCATACGCGTACTGAAGCGTATTGCACGTGGCGATCAGGTGCCTGAGTAGCGGGCGGATCTGTGCTAGAAACTCCTCGCGAGTGAGCGACTCGTGCTTAATCGCCTTGACCCGGTCGGACAACTTATCGCCACGTATCAACTGCATCGTGAAAAACGGATTCCCCTCATCGTCCTGCCCTAAATCGTACACCGGGACGATCCCAGCATGGTCCAACCGACCGGTGTTGCGAGACTCCTCAATGAGCATCCGACTGTGCAACGGATCGTTGGCATGCTTGGGATGAACCCGCTTCAACGCAATGCGCCGCCCAAGCTCCGTGTCGTCGACCTCCCATACAATACCCTGGCCCCCCTCGCCAATCGGCTTGCGAAAAACGTAACGGTGAATCGATGGACTCGACGACTTCTTCAGATCCCGCCCAGCACCCATTCCCTCAGGGATGATCTTCGTGATCTCCTCGATCCGCTTTTGCCAATCCTCCGGCAAATCCTGACCCTCAGGCATGCTCCCGTTCTCAACGACAAAACTCAGGCTATTGTCCAAGCCCCCCTGACGGCGCAAACGGTCCTCGACAATCCCCTGAATGTTGTACCGCTCGACCTCGTCGAGAAACTTTCGCTCGACAAGTATGCCGCCTATGTCGAGCTTCGGATCGCGATTCCAAGCCTGCGAAGCCTCGAAGAACTGCTCGACTGTGACGTAGCCGTTTTGGTAAGCAACCAACGCAAAAAGAAAGTTTCGGTCGCTCGATGGACTCATAGTGGGGTGTGCCAAATCAACAAGGGTGGGGTCGATCGAATCCTACCCCAACATTATGCCAATAGATCTACGGTTCGCTTAGGTTCCCAACCGAAAATTCGCACCATGCCTTGTTTTCCCAAAAAACCACCCCTAGAACTCCCCCTCAGATCGGCCTTTCAAATTGCCCTTGCCCCAGACGTTTCGTTATATTGCAGGCCGATTTAACCGACCAAAATACATTCACTCAAGGAACCCACACGGTGGCAACCTCAAGCCTCGATAAACTCAAACTCTCAGGAACAAGGCTCGGAGTCTTCGCCGCTACCCTTTGGATTGTGTTTATCGCCGACCGAATCCTGCCCGGTGACTTCAACCGCTGGGGTATCATCCCGCGACACCTCGATGGAATTTGGGGAATCCTGTTTTCACCGTTTCTTCACGCAAATCTAGGTCACCTGCTGAGCAACTTCCTACCCGTGATGCTCCTGCTGGCCCTACTGCTGGCCACCCAACCAAACGCTTGGTCAACCGTCCTGCAGATCGTCCTCCTAGGTGGAATCCTGCTCTGGATCTTCGGAAGACCTGCTGTGCACGTCGGAGCAAGCGGACTGATCTACGGACTGATCGCCTACCTAATGGCAGCAGGGTTTCGACAAGGCCGATTCGGACCCGCATTGGCCGCTCTGCTCGTTGGTTTCCTCTACGGCGGTACCCTCCTCTCAGGCGTCCTGCCGACGGTCGGCCCTCACGTCTCCTGGGACGGGCACCTGACGAGCGCCATCGCAGGCGCACTACTCGGCTATTTTTCTACATCAAAAACCGATCCGCTCAGCGAATTCCCTAGTTCGAATTCAACCGATTCGAATTTATCTCCTTCATCAAAATCGGTATATTAGCCCAAGCACACACTACCCCTAACGATTGATCTGCTCTGCGGAATTTTTCTGAATCTTACGATCTACCATGCGCAATTCCTTCTCGATACGCCTCTCGGCATTGGCAAAAAAACTCTTCGACTCCCAACGGAAATCCAAGAACCGGCAAGAATCCAAGGCCCGGCGACGACGCCCGCTTGTCGAAGCCCTCGAGTCCCGCAAAGTCCTTGCCTTCGGCGTCCCGGCGATGTTCATCAGCGAGATCCAAGATGATCCCTTGTTCGGAGATCGCGATAAGGACCAATACGTCGAACTCCGAGGCGCCCCAAATTCGACAATCCCCGATGGCACCTACTTTGCCGTCGTAGAAGGCTGGGGCGCTGTCTCCGGCGGCCCCGGACACCTCCATAGCCTGATCGATCTGTCCAACCTGACCTTCGGTGCCAACGGCTTTTTGACCGTCACTCAATTCGATAGCCCCTACCAAGTCGACCCGCTGTCGACTCGACTCGCCAGCACAAGCACAGGCTTTGCGGGCTTGCCCGAGGGTCGATGGACCGATTCGTGGAGCCAATCAGATCGACTCTCCTTCATCAGCGGCTCGCAGTCCTTTCTACTCATCGGCGCATCGAGCAAACCCATCGCAGGTCGAGACTACGATCTCAACGACGATGGCTCTTTGGATAACGGTGCCGATGCGTGGACCACCTACGACTCGGTCGCCATGATGGGCTTTTCCTCCCCCGGTTGGTCCTACGGACGGATCACCTTCTCCCACTTGACCACCGATCACCAATACCCCGCAGGCAGCAACTACACCGTCCAAGAAAACATCGGCTACGTCGCCCGACTCGGTAGCTCAACGGGTTACGCGACAGAAGAGTGGGTCTGCGGTACGACCATCGAAGATACCCTCAACGCGAATTCCAAATACCGGTTTACCTATGGTACCTTCGGAGACCCTCGCCCATTGGTCTACTCCGGCCGCGCGACCAACCACGTAGGTACCTACAATTTCGGAGGCGGATTCCTCGGACAAACCAGACTCGATGCCGATCGCGATGGGCAAATCACCCCCAGCGATTCACCCATCGCCAACGTGACACTCTTTGCCGACCGTAACGACAACGGCCTGCGCGATAGCACCACCATCGATGTCATCGCCGCTCAACAAACTCTCGGCGCAGAACTCGCCAACGCCTTTCCAAACGCCACCCTGACCGTGGCAAATACCAACAATAAAAATATCGGCTTTGCCGTCCGTACCACTCAGAAAAACGACAATGCAGGAAACCCCATCCGAGTCCTCTCTAGCGAAGGGATCCCCTGGTACGACGACGGCAGTCGACTCAAAGTCATGTTCTATCGCGAAGCCAACGCGGTCTCCATCGAAGCGATCGCCGCCGAAACCCTCCGACCCTCCTACGGCCGTATCGAAATCTTCGACAAGAACAATCAGTCGCTAGGCGTCCGACTGACCAGTCCGCTTTTCGGAACGGCTCGACAAACCATCGGCTTTACTCGCCCTAACGCCGATATCAAATACGCAATCATCTATACCGATACGACTCCGACCGATTCGAGCCCCTTTGGACCCTTCGACAAACTTCGATACTCCTTCCCCGAATTCCAAACCAACTCGGCCGCAGACGGTAGCTTTCGTATCGACGAAGTCCCCACCGGCACCTACCGATTGACCGTCGCGAATTACCCCGGAAACCTCATCCCAATCACCCCCAATTCGACCGCACCGCTGACCGTCACCCGCTCGGAACACCTCCGGGACCTGACGTTCGGATACAAACAAAACCTCCCCCCGGAAATCCTCTCCTCCCAATTCAATATCCAAGAAAACCCGACGCCAAACTCCGTCGTCGCAACGGTCCTTGCAAGCGACCCGGACGCAGGTCAATCCCTGACCTACCGCTTCACGAGCAACGCTGGACCCTTTAGCATCGATCAAGTCACCGGCGAAATCCGCTACACGGGCAACGCGCCTTGGGACTTTGAAACCACCAAAGAACTCAACATCGAAGTCGAAGTCCGCGATTCGCTGGCCATCCCCGGATCGGCCAGGAAATTCATCAAGCTCGTCAACCTCGATCGCAACGAAGCCCCAAGCGCCCAAAACTCCAACGCGACGATCGATGAGAACGCTCCGATCGGAACCGTCGTGGCAACCGTCATCGCCTCGGATCCCGACGCTGGAGTCAACGGACAACTCTTCTACCAACTCGGAGCCGGTGCCCCGGCCGGAATGTTCAGCATCGATGAGAACACCGGTCGAATCTCGGTCGCCTCCCCCGCCTTGCTCGATTACGAAACCAGACCCGTCATCAGCATTCCTGTCGTGGTTCGGGATAAAGCCAGCCCCCCACTCTCTGGCAACGCCTCGATCCTCGTGACGCTCAGAGATCTCAACGAAGCCCCCTCGGGCGTCGGCTTCAAAGACCTTGTTCCAATCTCCGAAACCACCGTCGTGATCCTACCGATTACCGTAGCGACCGTCTCGGTCATCGACGATGCCCTCGGCACAAACACTCTGTCCCTCTCGGGCCCCGATGCGGCCCACTTTAGCCTCATCGGAAACGAACTGAAATTCCAAAGCGCCTCGACCCTAGATTTCGAGACCAAAGCTGTCTACCGTGTCACCGTCTCTGCCGATGACCCCACTCTCGGTGTTACCCCAGATGCAAGCGTCGTATTCGATCTAGCGATCGGAGATGTCAACGAAAAACCGACCGGAATCGTCTTTTCCAACGTCGTCAATCCACTCCTGGAGACAACTCCCGTCAACACCGCAATTCGAGTTGCGAATTTTTCAGCATCCGATGATGCACTCGGCAACAACGTTTTCTCGCTAGGACTTGGACTCGATGCGAGCTTCTTCCAAATCGTCGGAAACCAACTCCAATTCCAATCCGCAAACCCCTTGGATTTTGAAACCAAAACAAGCTACCGCGTCGTAGTCCAAGTCGACGATGCGGCCTTTCCAGGGATCCCTGATGCTCAGTCCACGTTCACTCTCAACATCGGCGATGTCAACGAACCACCGGTCGATCTGCGACTCAACGGCGCAGTGACCCAAATCAATGAGACCAACGGCCTCTCACCCGGTCAAACTGTCGCGACCATCGCCGTCATCGACGATTCAACAGGCAGCAACGAATTGACACTCGAAGGCCCCGATGCCGGTTCCTTTGAGATCGTCAACTCCCTGCTGCGACTCAAGGCCGGGTCGCCTCTGAACTTCGAACTCAAACCGGTCTATGATGTCACTGTGCGACTGACCGATGCGTCCCTAAACCCTCCCCCAGTGCTGACACGCTCCCTAAGGGTCAATGTAGCCAACCGCCCTGAGGTCATCTCGATTTCCGACTCGACAGGGCAACCCCTTTCCGAACGCATCACAAACGTTCGGCTCGGTTGGGATGCAGAACTCGGAACCTTCGCTCCCGATGCGATCAGCGTCGTCAAGAAAGATGTCGGCTTTGTCGCTGTACCCTACATCGCAACACGTACGCTAGTCGATGGTAAATCCGTCGTCGATCTAGTGTTCACCGGCTCACTGGTCGACACCAAAGGATTCCTTGTCGACGGACTCTATGAGGTGTTCGTTACAGGTTCCAAAACCGCCGCAGTAGGAACCAACGCAGCCGGACTTTCGTACAACTCAGGAAACCTTCCGGTCCTCAATCCGCTACCTCCAGCGACGGTCCAAATCATCGGCAACAACCTCCTTTTGGCAAAGCAAAAGTACACCTTCCAAACCTCCGTAACAGGTCTGAGCAATGCACCGCAAATCCTCCAATACGAAATCGATCTCGATGGGGACGGGACCGTCGACCGAAATCTGTCCGGACCGACCACCTTGTCGATCCCCGAAGTGAGCTTTGCCAATGCTGGCAGTTACACCATGAAACTGACCGCCAAAGCGGCCGGCGAAATCCTCGGCACTGCCAGTTTTGCTATCGCCGTAACCCCCGAAACGAGCTCGAACGAGAACTGGGTCTCAGCCATGGACACCGATCGAGATACTTCGGTCTCCCCTCTGGATGTTTTGGTGCTGATCAATAGCATCAACACAGGCGGTGGAACCTACTTCCTAGATTTCGATGTCGATCGCGACGGAAACATTTCGCCCCTCGATGTGCTCATCGTGATCAACTACCTAAATACCTCGGCCTCCGGTCGCGTCGATCCCATCGGAGATCTCGCGATGGTCGAGTCGGGCGGAAACTCCGGCATCACCGCCGATCGAACCGTTACCGGTCGAGTCCTCGGCAACTCTCGATCCCTTTTCGCATCCCTCAACGGTTCGGATCGACTCGATATCTCACAAGTCGTAACCAACGATGGCTCCTTTACGATCACCGATGAAGTCTTTTCCGACCTCTTTGGAATCATCCCCGATGGAACGCATTTACTCTCCCTATCGACCCGTTCAGGCAATGGTTTTTCCAGCTCCATGGACAAACGATTCTTGAATTTGAAGGACCACTTGGATCCGTTTTCCTTCATCTCACTCGTCGGTAACAACGGCCAACTGCGAACCGTCTGGTCGGCATCGGCCCCAGGAGCTCGGTACAATGTCTTGGTAGGAACCAGCGGCGGTCCCCTGACCCCATTGCGATCAGGACTTTCCGATACACGCCTGCAGGTCGATCTGGCCCCGGGTGTTTATGACATTCAGATCGAAGCATTCGATGCGGCCGGAAACAAACGGCTCTCCGAAAAACGGACCGTAACGGTGTAATACTTCTCAGACCGATTTGAGTGATTCGCATGGAAAACAAACCCAAGTCACAGGCCAAACGCGTGGCGATTGTCGGAGCAGGCATCGCCGGTCTTGCTCACGCCTGGGTTGCCTCACAACGAGGATACCGCGTGACGGTTTTCGATCGATCGCCCCGAGCCTCCGGAGCCTCAATCCGCAATTTCGGGATGGTCTGGGTCATCGGTCAACCCGATTCGATCCAAACCATCGCGATGAATTCCCGAGAGCGGTGGCTCGAAGCTTCAGAAAATGCCGGTTTCTGGATCCAACCCTGCGGCTCTTTGCACCTGGCGCATCAACCCGACGAGTGGCAAGTCCTCCAGGAATACTACGCAGAGCACCGGCTCGGTCCACGCGGGGAACACCTGCGATTGCTCGACAAAAAAGAAACGCTGGCCAAATCGCCAGCAGCCAATCCCTCCGGCTTGCTCGGCAGCCTATGGAGCCAAACCGAATGCTGCGTCGACCCCACCTCGGCCGTTCGTTCCATCCCAGCTTGGCTGCATCGGACCTACGATGTCGATTTCCACTTTTCGACCGCCGTGACCCACGTGGAAAGCGGCTCGGTCCGCACCGCGGATGGTAGTTCGCATCCGTTCGATCAAATCGTGATCTGCTCAGGAGACGATTTCGCAACCTTGTTCCCAGAGGCGTATCGAGGTGTTCCCATTCGAGCATGCAAGCTCCACATGATGAGGACCATCGAACAACCCGACGCATATCGCATAGGACCGCATCTTGCAGGAGGACTGACCCTAAGGCATTACCCTAATTTCCGAAACTGCCCGACCCTCAGCGCCTTGCAACAGAGAATCGCCGCCGAGGCACCCGAACTCGATCGGCTTGGGATTCACGTGATGGCCTCACAAAACCACTTGGGCCAAGTCGTCCTCGGGGATTCGCATCAATACGGAGAGCAGATCGAACCCTTCGACACCTGCGATATCGATACGCTGATTCTCCGGGAGCTCCAGAAAATCATCCAAATTCCTACCTGGGAACTCCAAGCGCGTTGGCAGGGCGTCTATGCCAAATATTCCGAAGGCTTGGTCTACGAACAAGTCGTTGCGCCCGGGGTAAGGGTATTTACAGGACTCGGAGGCAACGGCATGACCCTTTCGTTCGGACTAGCCCAAGATGCCTGGGAACGTTGGGACGGCCAATGTCCGCAATAGCTCTCTCCGACGCGCAAGCGTCGCCCATGGTAGAACGATTGTCCCCAATCGTTCCCTCCGACGCGCCAGCGTCACCCATGGTAGAACGATTGTCCCCAATCGTTCCCTCCGACGCGCAAGCGTCGCCCATGGTAGAACGATTGTCCCCAATCGTTCCCCCCGACGCGCAAGCGTCGGACGCTGAGTTTTTAACTAAAACCAACAAAGAAAAATCCAATGAACCACATCTGGCGATCCCCAGCGGCACCCTTTGCCATCGAGAACCTCCAAGGCATAATCCTGGATTGGGCCGGCACAACGATCGACTACGGAAGTCTCGCACCGGTGCAAGTGTTTCAAGCAGTATTTGAGCAGTTAGGAATCCAGGTGAGCGAAGCCGAGGCCAGAGGACCGATGGGTCAGGCCAAGATCGATCATATTCGCGCGATGCTCAGCATCGATCGAATCCAAGGATTATGGCAAAAACGTTTTGGAAGACCATCGAGCCAAGAAGATGTCGAGGATATGTACTCGAGTTTCTTACCACTGCAAAAGAGCGTGTTGAGCAAACACTCCGAGCTGATTCCAGGGGTTTCCCAAGCGATCCGCGAATTGAGCCAGCGGGGGCTACGGATCGGTTCGACGACCGGCTACACCCGGGAATTGATGGATGTGGTCGAACCGTTGGCCAATGCCCAAGGCTATACACCGCAGGTGACTGTATGTTCCGACGAAGTCGCCGCCGGACGACCGGCACCTTGGCAGATATACCGAGCAGCCGAAAAGCTCGGGATCTATCCGATGTCCAAGCTTGCGGTCGTCGACGATTCGATCGCGGGAATTCAATCAGGCTTGCACGCAGGATGCTGGACCATCGCCGTAGCCCAAACGGGCAACGCGTTGGGTCTGGGCCAATCGGAGTGCGAGTCGCTAGATCCTGCAGATTTGCAAATCAGACTCCATCGCATCGCCGAGAGCTTCCTAGCCCAAGGCGCCCATGTCGTAGTCTGCTCGGTTGCCGACCTTCCCCAACTCTGACCGATCCGTCCGATCCGTCCGTGTGTTCCGTGTGTTCCGTGGTTCCTTGATCGTCGGCTAGCTTTGCAGTCCTACCAAGTCACCGACTTTAACTCTTCGATGGTCTTGGTTTGACTCGCTTCGATAAGCATCTCTTGACGAACGATCCGTCCGGGCACCTGATCGCTCCTCCAAAGCTTGACGGTCATCGGCCCAGTTTCATTGCTCTCGGTCCACTCGAACAACTCTGCCTTGACTGTCTTGCCATGGACATCCATCGATTCCTCTCCCGTTTTCTTCGCTTTCATACTCGGGAGTTGGAAGTACTCTTCTGTTAAACCCTTGGGAAGAGCAAAACTTGCTGGAAAACGTGTTGTCTCCGGGGGATTTTCTTGGAGCTGCTCCCCAGTTCGGATGACATTGACTTGCGAAACCACGTCAACGTGCTGATCCGACTTCTCGGACAACGTTAGTACCGTTGTGACTTTCACATCTCCGGTTTCATTCGAGACCACTCGAAAACGGGTCACTTGGGTGCCCACCGGGAAACGGTTCCAGTTCGCATATTCAGGATGCACGACTGCTGGACCGGCGTCGCCCGAACCCTTTTCGGATTTCTGAACATCGCTCGGAAGAATCGGCTTGTTGGAGGATTCGCAACCGATGGTTGCTAGACCAATCGCAAAGCCGGCGAGCAATAACCCAGTTCTTCGGACGGTAAATTGTCGGACGGCAAATTGTCGGACGACGCCTATTCCCAGTGTGTTTTCCATTTTCTAGTTCTTTATGCTTCCTTGGCTTTCTTCATTTTCTATCGCACGATCTTCTTTTTTGATTTTCTCCAACTGCTCTGCAGTCAACGCGTCTTTGGGCAAAACAGGACCACCTGCATTGGAACACCCAACCAACGAAAAGCTAAAGGCCAGACCGATTAGCACCAAAAACCAATTCTTTGTTTTCATGTCACTCACTTTTGAGAACGATTTATTTATTCAGACTTAAGAACTTATTGCAATAAAAAAACGACTCATGGGGGCGATTCCCCACGAGTCGATTGAAATTGATTGAACTTATCAACTATTCGTCGGATTTGATGATCTGACCGTCGTCGATGATGCAACTGTACATCCAAACCAATGGGTCGACGTTGAACGATGCAAATCGGACCGAACCGTCGGCGTAAGTGGCATTCAAACCACCTGCGTGGCTGGAACCGAAGTAGCGTCGCCAAACATTGCTTCCGTTGGCTGGATCCGAAACCGATCCGGTAACAATCACAGACTTGTCAAAGTCCGAGCGTGGTGCGAAGTGCCAACGCAAGACACATTCGTCCCAACCGGCATTGTTCCAGCGCTCGTTGTCTCCGCCGTCGGCTCCCCAACGGGCAGGAGGCAGACACTTTTCAGCCGCCATAATGGAATTCGAAGTTCCATCCGTGATGTCCTGGAGACGGCGCTTCGCACCTTGAGCGGACCAAACGATCACTCCTCTTCGACCGACCGTATTGCCGAAATTCTCCGGCGTCCTTTCGTTGCGTCGAGGTTCCATTCCCAAGGGAGCTGCTGGGATATCTCCCCAGTTTTCGTGCATTTCACCTTGATAGAAACCTGCATTCCCCGCGTAATCGCAGCGAGCGAAAAGCCCTGAACCGTATACGGCACCTGTTCTTCGGGATGGACAGTAGTAAATCGGGATGATCGCACGGGCTACATCATCTTCGCCGTTGTAGTTCGCCGGGCGTCCAGAGTGAATCGGTGGCAAACCGAAGTTGGCCAAACTATAGACCGACTGAGCTTCGACGAATGGAAGAATCTTAAACCAATGACTCCAGCCCTTTGGCGAAGCCGCATTGCAGCAAGTCGTACCACTTTCGTAGGCACCCGCCGGTTCGTTGTAGACCATGCCCGGGAGGCTTGGGTCGCCATCGTAAGGGCCTTGTGGCAAGTACTTGTAGGCAGACTCATGGTTCATGAACGCAAGTCCAATCTGACGGACGTTGCTCGAACAGGACATACGCCTTGCAGCCTCACGGGCAGCTTGGACCGCAGGCAACAGCAAACCAACCAGGATTCCGATGATGGCGATGACGACCAAAAGTTCAACAAGCGTAAAACCTCTGGGCTTGGACTGTCGTCCGAAACCCGACTGATATCCGAAACGTTTGACCACAGCAATCCACTCCTGTAGAGAGAAAAAACGCGGGAACTAGCCCGCAAAGACAACGTGGATGCCGGTTTTAGCAATGTTCTCCCTGGCGTCCACGCGAGCCGACCTCTCTTCATCAGAGCTTCGCGAAAGACAAACCATTCTTAAAGAATCAGGTGGCTTCTGTTAAGGAAAAGTTGATTTTTCATGAAGGGCGTTAGAGTGTACTGGTTCAGCGTGAAATGGAGATCTAGCTGCCCTGCACTCATCAACGACTACATCGCCGACTATCGGAGAGTCACTTTCTTGAGGTTGTCGGCCGGGACCAAATCGATCAGCAAATTCCTCGGATCGATACCGGCTTGATAAGGCAATTCGTCGACGACGAACTCAAGTTCATGCTTTCCGCCTACGAGCTGCACGCGCTCTCGATGCAGCAATTTCCCATATCTTTTACCCGACTCGGGCTTGGCATAAGCACCAATCTCCAGAAAGTCGTTCATCGGCACGACCTCTTCTACCCCCTTGGCGTCGGCTTTCTTTTTTTCGCACTCGACAGTCAGCCGGACCAAGTACTTGCCGTCAGCCTGTTTTTCTGCGACCGCTTCGACGGTTTTATTCTCAAAGAGCGTGATTTCCTCGAAGAGATCGGTAATGAGATACCGCAACTCCTCGGGAGTCTGCTCTCGCAACCGATCGACCAATGCGTAAGCGTTCGGGTACGGTGGGCCTTGGTAAGAGAATCCATGTAAGTCGTGAGTCGGGCAGCCGAACGCCGAGTTCGGTAGGATATTGAGATAAACCCGTTTCAATTCCTTACTGCCTGGAGACTCACGACCATGAAAACAATTCTCGCTCTGGATCTTGGAAAATT
>QWPJ01000220.1 GCA_003671195.1 Planctomycetota bacterium | reverse complement strand
TCGCGAGCGTAGGTTTTGAAACGCTCTTTGCGTTTGTCGCGAACCTCATCGCTGACGGCTGGTTTCTTCTTGCTGCCTTTGGGGTCCTTCTTCGGAGCGTCTTTCGCGTCTTTACTGTCCGAGTCCTTTTTGTCGGCATCCTTTTTTTCAGGGTCCTTTTTGTCCTCGGGTGGTTTAGGCCAGTCTTTGACTCGCCTGCTCCAGGCCTCGATGAGCCGTCGCTCCAGAGGGCTGGATTTTTCGATCCGCTTGACGGCTTGCTCGATGAAGCCGGCGGACCGTTCGGGGTTTTCGACGTTGGCTCGGGCGATGCCCCAGTAATGGATCGCGCGGTCCGGATCGATCGCGGCGGCTTGGCGAAACGATCGTTCGGCCTCGAAGTACCAGAACCCGTGCAACTGCGCGATGCCTTGATCAAAGAACCGTTGCGCCATGGGATTCTCGGTGGAGATCTTCCAATGGACGTTGCCCATCCCCTGCATCAGATAAGCCGCTTGGCGGGGGCCTTCGTTGAACACCTCGGCATGGAACGAATGCCCGGGCGATTTGTCTTTGGCCGGATCGGGTTGGTCGTCGGTCCCGAGCACCAACGGCGGAACGAAAAGAGTCCCGGCGGCTAGTGTGCGGGCAAGCAATTTCGAAAGGGTATTCGCTGGCATCGGTACATCCGGTAGGAGCGGCGGGGTATCTGGTTAGGTAGGTAGTTAGGCAGGTGGTGATACTCTGAGAGGATCTCAGCCAGCGGCCAATCGCAGGGCGATGTAAAAGGCATCGCGGTATTCGATCGGATTCCCTGAGGATCGATGGTTTCGGGAGTTGGAATCCCAAGTATCGATCATCCAGGATTCCTGCTCTGGAAAATCATAGTTTCGAATGTGTTCGATCGCGTCATGGCGGTGTTCGCTGGGCATAGGAATCCATCGGCTTTGGATATCCTGCTCGATTCGAGCGATAAAACCGGACCGATCCTCACGATCCAACCGCGCGATATCGATCCAGAGGAAAACTCCATTGGGGCTCAGGAGCCTGCGAATCTGGTTCAAGATCGATTTTTTCTGAGCCGACTCAAAATGATGCAGGGAGTAACTTGCAAGGACTAGGTCGAAGGCCTCTATAGGGAGTTCTTCGATGGACGTTGCGATATCACCATGGAGGACTTGGACGTTCGACCCGAGCCCTTGGCAAGCCGCTAGGTTCCTGAGGGCTTCTTGCGAAAGATCGACTCCAACGTACTTTTCAACAGGGCAATCTTTCAGGCCGTTTCGAGCCATCGCGCCGTCGCCGCAGCCCAGATCCAAAACACGTAGCTTTGGGGTCGTGCTCTGGGTGCCGGTGATTTCCAAAGCGACCTTTTGAATGACGCTTGCCATTTGGCGATGCATCATCCAATTGTTGCGGACGATGTTGTCGTAGAGATCCCAGGAATGAAAAATTTCAACGCTCTGAAAAATTTCGAAGCTCTGGGGCTCGGGCATGGTTTATATCAATCCGATCGCTTTTCGACCGATCCAAAAGGCAGTCATGAGCGCAACCATCAGTGCGACCAACCACGGGTGGGACCAAAGAGGGATCCGTCGGATGGTTGAGGGTGGTTGGGGTGCCATGCGAATGGCGTCCATCCATTGATTGGGTTCTTGGAGCGAGAGGGACTTTCCGCCGGTCAGGCGCGCCAGTTCGTCGAGGACTTTGGGTCGGGCCGCTTGTCCTATTCTCTCTCGCGATACTCCTTGGACGAAGAAGCTCGTCTCGAGCGACTCGGCAGTCTGTTTGCACAGGAGGGTGACTTTGTGAGTTCCCGGTTCGGTGGTCTCGTAACGACCTTCGAAGGATCCCCAGCTTTCGGAACCACCGCTTGCGAGTTTGATCGATTGCGATTTGCCCGATGGGGATTCGATGCGGGCGGTGACGTCTCCTTGGGTCAGGGGTTCGCCGCTGGTCTGCATGACGTTGGCTCGCAGGGTCAATGTCTGTCCGATGCTCGGAGTGTCGGGCGAAAAATAGAACCGCATCGATTCGCCTTTGGCCATGTTGCGTTGGTAAGCCATCCAGCGGACGACCTGGCTCCAGAACCGATAGTGGTACTTGTCCTCGACCCCTTTTCGCCATCTCCAAACGCCGTCGGTGCCCATGAAGAGGACTTTGCCTGCCCCGAAGGTTTTGGTTGCCAAAAGAGCCATGCGACCTTGTTCTCCCGTCGCCGTTTCGTGGACGGCCAAGACTTCGACTCCCGCCTTGGCTCGCGCGATGGCCGCGTGCCATTGAAAGCCCGGCAAGTTCATCCAGACATCGACGTTGTCTTCGGCCGTATCGGCGAGTTTGGTCAGGAGACTTTTACGACCGGCTTCGGTCAACTCCATGCGCATGGCGTTTCGGGTTCCGATTCCGTCTGGATTCGTCGGATCGAGGACCACGGGCATGAGAGGTTCGAGGGGTGTTTCAACCAAGCTGTGTTGGCTGCCTTGGGAGCCGGGCATGAAGACCAAACCGCTGGCTTGAAACTCGACGAGGCCGCGGATCATCTGGCACTGCTCTTGGGTCAATTGCCCTTTGTCGATTCCGACATCGCCGAGGAAGACGACGTCGTATTTAGAAAGCTCTTCGAGAGTTGCTGGGAATTCCTTGATGTAGTCTTTGCTACCCCCGCCGACACGGTCGAGATCCGGATGGAGGAGCAAGCATGAGACGTCGACTCCCGGATCGCGGGACAGGGCGTTTCGAAGGTACCTGTACTCCCACCGGGGTAGCGAGTCGATGACGAGAACTTTGAGTTTCTCTTGGCGGATCGAGATCGGCGAAGAGGCGGCGTTGTTCGAGGTGATTGTCTCTTCGGAGTGTTCGGGTATTTCGACGTTGATCGTAAAGTCCCCTTCGGTCTTCGGAGTCCAGACGACTGCATCGGAGGTGCGGGACATCGCGCGCACGCGAACCTCTTTGGTCAAACGCTCGCCGTCGGAGGTATTGATGACGATGGTCGATACGACATCGCGGGGCAAGGACGATTCGATGGTAAAGGGGATGCGAACCCCTTTCTTGACGATCCCGAAGGTTGGGGTGTCGATGCTCAGGAGTTCCAAGTCTGGGAGTCTCGTCGGGGATCCGACGGGCATGGCGAAGATCGGAGTTCCGAGAGTTCGGTATCGGGAGGTAACGCTCACGGGTGGGGCTCCGGCGTTCCAATCCCCATCGGAGACGACCAAGACCCCCATGACGTTTGAGGCATTGTCAAGGACAGAGCCGAGGGGACTCGAAAGATCGGTTCCATCGACAACGCCTTGGGGGGGGAAGTCGCTGATCACGACGTTGGCTATTTTGGACAATTCGCTCCAGGACTCGGGCTTAGAAATCGCTTCGCTTGCCGATTGCCGCGAAGTGGCTTTCTTGTCGATCACAACGTCTTGGGTCTGCATGCTCGGCGAGCGATCGACGAGGATGGCGAAGGTCGGTTTTTGGGTGGAGCGGAAGTCTTGGATCCACTCTGGTTGGTTCAGCAGGATTGCGCCCAGCAAGACCGCGCCGCATCGGAGGAGTTCCAGACCGATAATCCCTCGGGAGTAACCGCTGCGGCGGATCGCAAGCCATGAGAGGGCAAAGCAGATGGCGCAGGCCAAAACCGATGCTAAAACCAGCCAGGGGCTGGTGCTGAAACTCAGCGATTGGTAAGCGGTATTGGTCGCCGAGTTTTCGGCGATCGGGTCGGTGTTCATACCGCTAAAGTCTAATCGCTAGAGTCCCAAGTGGTATGCTCGATTCGCATTTCCACCCCAGAAGTTGGCTTGCTGCTGGGGGGTTAAATCCTTGGCCAAGACGCTCACCGCGGCGACCCAGTCGGCATACGAACTGCGGAGCAGACAGACCGGCCAGTCGCTCCCGAACATGAGCCGATCGGGACCAAAGGCATCCAGGGCGACATCCCAGTAGGGTTTGAGCAGCTCGACATTCCACTCGGGGTCCCGGACCTCGGTGACCAGGGCCGAGAATTTGCAATCGACATTGGGTCTTTTGGCTAGTTCCCGGAAGTCTTTTTCCCATTGCGTATCGAACTTGTTTGCCTCGATCACGGGCTTGGCGATGTGATCCAAAACGAAAGGCTGGTTCGGGTGCCTGTCGACGAACCGGATCGTCATCGGCAATTGCTTGCCAAAAACCAACAGATCGTAGACGAGTTTGAAGGATCGGAGCAAACGGATCCCTGCGTTGAAGTCCTCTCGGTCGAGGAATTTTTCGTCCGGTTCGTCTTGGACTACATGCCGAACGCCTTTCAAAAGCGCCTGGCCTTGGAGGGAATCGAGGACTTTGGCGATGGCCGGTTGGGCCAGAGGAACCCAGCCGACGACTCCACGGATCCACGAGTTCTTTTCGGCGTAGTCGAGCAGAAATCGGGTCTCTTGGATTTCTTGTCGGGCTTGGACGCTGACGACATAGTCGATGTGGGTCGACTCGGTTTGTGCCAGCAGGTCTTTTGGGGCAAAGTCGCGGCGTAGGACCTGCATTTTCTCGCTGATCCAACCGTATTGCTCGGCCGAGTAGTTCCAGAAGTGGTGGTGGGAGTCGACGCGCATCAGGAGCCTGCAGTGTTTTTTTCGGAGGTTGTTTTTTCGGAGGTTGTTTTTTCGATCGAAAGGATTTTTTCCAGACGGCGCAGGTGCCTGCCACCTTCGAACTCGGTAGCGAGCCAAATGCGTACCAAGTCGCTGACGGGTCGATCGCCGATCAGATCGCCGGCCAGACATAGGATATTGACGTCGTTGTGCCGTCGGCACATTTCGGCCATGACCTCGTCGGCGCAGGTCGCAGCGCGTACGCCTCGGAATTTGTTGGCGGTGATCGCCATCCCGAAGCCGTTTCCGCAGATGAGAATCCCGCGTTCGACGAGCCCTTGTGCAACCTGCTTTGCCACTGCTACCGCAAAGTCGGGGTAGTCGACGGGTTGATCGCTATCGGTCCCGAAGTCGACGACTTCATGGCCGTCGGCCATAAGCAACGTGATCAATTTGCCTTTGATTTGATAACCGCGATGGTCGCTTCCTACAGCGATTCGCATACTTGAACTCCCACTAGAGGTGCTTCGGCTCGAAACTTAAGACCGCATTGACCGAGTGCGACTAGATAACTCAACGCAAGTCAAAAACGCTCGATCGTGCACTTCGGGCCAATGCTTTGTTCGTGCTTCTTCTCGTACTCAGTCCGCCGCGGCGGACGGTACTCGTACTCTAATCGTTTTAGTATAGCAATCCGGCCTATTGGTACGCAAGTAACCGCGACCTCCTCGATCACCGAATGGCCTGGACATAGTTCGAACAGCCATCGAGTACGAGTACCGTTTCACTGAGTACGAGTACGAGTACGAGGAAATTCGATCCGCTGCACTGGATTGGTATCATACTCGAGTTTCCCAGCGAATGACGGAGGAGGGATCGAATCGGTCGACCCAGGTGGAAGTATGACGGTCTATTTGCTTGGCGCAATGCTCGTACACTTCGATCGGACCGCCAAAGGGGTCAGAAATATCGCCTTGATCCCCTGCGAGCATGAAGACTTTGTCGGCATATTCGGGCCACTGAGAGCACAGGATGCTACGGTGCCGAAATCCCATCACGAGCACCAAATCGGCTTGTTCAACCATGTACTCTTGGATCGGGGTGCTTTGGTGGCTCTCGAGATTCAACCCATAGTTTCGGATCGCTTGTCGGGCTCCACTCGAGGCAGGATCGCCCCCCATGGCGCTGACGCCTGCGGAGGTCACGGCGATGGGGATCGAATCGGCGGTACCTCCGAATCGCTCGAGGATTTTCTTTTGCATCAACGCAGCAGCCATCGGGGACCGGCAAGTGTTTCCGGTGCAGACCAACAGAACAAGCAACTGCGAAAGGGCTTGGAGCTGCTCGGGGACCAATACCCCGGGCACGAGGATCCGACCGACGGTCCCATCGATCCCTACAACCGTCGGCGCTCCGATTCCAACGATCGATCCGGTATCGATGACCACAAGTTCCCCCTCGTTGGGTTCTGGCAACTGCCTGACTTCCGTGATGACTCCTTGTTTGCTCTCTGGTTGTTTGCCCTCTGGTTGTTTGCCCATCGGCAGTCCGCCGACGAGGGGTCCGGAAAAGAGTCGGGAAATGTATCCGACTATTTCGTTGCCCGGCTGCCAAAGTCGAACTTGGTGATCCTCGGTCTGGAGCCTACGACGGGTCGAATCGCTCAAGCAACCGATGGTGCTCGCAGGCGAGCCGTTGCCGTGCTGGATGATCAGTGGCCCAGGCCAAACCTTGCGTGCCAATCGCAAGGCTCCAGGGCTGAAGCTTGGGATAAAATCCGCAGATTCCTCGGCCGAGCGTGGGACTAGATAAAGTCCTGTTGGACCCGGCCCGCAGAAATCCCACAACGCCTCGACGGCTTGGCTTTGAAGCCCACTGGCAAGGGCGATGTAGCAAGTGTCGCTAGGAACGACCACCAAGGCGCCTTCGGTCAAAGCCTGAACGGCTTGGTGGATGAAGTCCGCAGGATCTTCGGATCTGCGCCAATCCAATACCTTTGCCATCGGCTTTGCACCCTCTTGGAATACCCTCTGATGCGATCTGCTCCCAGGCCCACATGGGCCTTATCTGAACAGTTCGTCAGGCCATTGTACGTCGAACAATCCAGATATTCTAACCGATTTGGCTCGTTCCCCTGTACCAGGGTCCTAGGCAAAAGTAGCCTGGACCTCATTTTATCGGCGATCAAGACCGCCGGTTGCCTCAGGTTTTAAGAACTCACCACCGAACACACCGAACACACGGAATCAACCCCCCTCTTTTCCCGCGTCTTCCCTGTATTCAGGTATTCAGGTATTCATCGGTTAATCCGCCTTCCGTGTGTTCCGAGTATTCCGTGGTTAATCTGCCTTCGGTGGTTGATCTGCCTTCGGTGGTTGATCTGTCTTCTGTGGAATGCTCTTAAACCGTATCCCAGAGGAGTTTCTCCAGCACCACCCGAGCGATGTCGATATCGAGAGCCTTGGCCGTGGCTTTCCACCCCGGGACGGCATTGACTTCGAGCACCACATCACGACCTTGGGAATCGGTAAGCAGATCCACGCCGGCCATCCAGGCCCCGACGGCGCGGACGGCCTTAAAGGCGATCTGCATTTGCTCAAAGGTCGGCTCATGGGGCTCGGCCTTCCCCCCTCGGGAAACGTTGGTTCTCCAGTCCCCTTGCCCAATTCGCTTGACACTAAATATCGCGTCGGCAATGACCAGCAATCGCAAGTCATAGCCTGGACCTTGGAGGAACTCCTGGCAATAAAGGACCGCCCGGAGTTGTTCGAGCGTGGTGAAGACCCTCCAAGCCATATCCGGATCGCTGACTCGCAAAATCCCCCGTCCCTCTCCGCCGAAGATCGGTTTGACGACGCAATCTCTCCCGAGACTTTCCCAAGCCTCCATGGCTTGATCGCGACTCTGGCAGCAGATGGTCCGCGGGATCGCGAGCCCATGCTGGCGGACCGTCTCGAGCGTGAGCCATTTGTCGATGGCGATTTCCAACGCCCTTGGGGGATTGACCACTCGGACCCCATTGCTTTGGGCCACATGCAGAGCGTTCATCCGGAAGATCGTCTGCTCGAGCGACCCGATCGGCATGGTTCGCACCATCAAGGCATGGCACGCGTTCGATTCGATATCGGCACTTGCAGAAAACTGACTCGATGGGCCCCCTCGGTAGGCGACCTGAAGATCCGCAAACGCCAATGGCTGGATCGCCACAGGTTCGGGCCAGTGCCCAAGCCCCGCGGCTCGCTGCAAATCCCGACAGTACCAGCCCTCGCTTGCACCCAAATAGCCTACGTGTTTCATCGATCCTTTTTTCCAGATGGCCGAATGCCTGTGCCTTTGGTCTGGGTCAGCGAATCGCCGAGTTCCTTTCGGCCAGCTTGCGCCAGTTCCAAGAGCCGTTCAAGGACTTCCGGTTGGCTTGCTGCTAGATTGGTCGTCTCCCCGATGTCTTGTCCTAGATGATAGAGTTCCGGTTCGGTGATCTTGCGCATTTTGGATTGGCCAGGTTTGCCGTCCGAGCCGAGTTTGTCGGGCACGATGCAATAGACATCGTGGGGCAGCATCAACTTCCATTCACCGCTTCGGATCGCTTGCAACTCCCCTTGTCGGAAGTAATGGTAGAAGACTTCGTGGGGGGAGGTCGCACCCGGTTTGCATGCCAGCAGATCCGCGATGTCCAAGCCATCGATGGGGTGTGAGGGGAGTTCGGCGCCGACGAAATTGGCGATGGTTGGGAGAATATCGATCGTCATGGCCGTGGCGTCTTGGACTTTACCTGCTGGGATCCGACCGGGCCACTTGGCGAGCATCGGAACCCGCGTTCCACCTTCGTAGACGGTTCCTTTCCCTTCGCGCAAAGGCCCTGCGCTGCCGGCATGCTCGCCGTAGGTCAGCCAAGGTCCGTTGTCGCTTGTGAAAATCACCAGCGTGTTTTCTTCTAGGGCGTTGTCTTTGAGGAATCCGAGAATGCGACCTACGACCGCATCGAATTCCTCGAGGACATCTCCATAGATCCCGCCGCCGGATTTGCCGCGAAAGTTCTCTGCGGCATAAAGCGGTACATGGGGGAAAGTATGCGCAAAGTACAGAAAGAACGGCGAGTCTTTGGAATCCTCAAGGAACTCGAGAGCAAAGTCGCTGTACTGCTCGGTCAGTCGGGATTGGTCCAGAGCGTCGACGTCCGAATCGATGATTTGATCGCCGCGAATCAAGGGGAGTTCGGGGAAAGTTTTAGGTTTGACCACCGGTCCGTGGGGCCACATATCGTTCGAGTAAGGCAGCCCTAGATAGCGATCGAATCCATGTTTGAGCGGCAGGAATTGAGGATGGTGCCCCAAGTGCCATTTCCCAACGGCGCAGGTCTTGTAGCCCTTGGATTTGAGCAACTCCGAGACGAGCAATTCGTCATCGTGAATCCCGTTCATCGCAGCAGGCCCCAGAGCGCCATGGATGCCGATCCGATTGGCATAGCAACCCGTAAGCAGGCTTGCGCGCGAGGCTGAGCAGACCGGTTGCGAGGAATGGAAATCGGTGAACCGCACCCCTTGGCTTGCAATCGAGTCGATGTTTGGGGTCTTCCATCGCTTTTGACCATAGCAAACCAAATCCCCGAACCCAAGATCGTCGGCGAAGATCAAAACGATATTCGGTGAACTGCCAGTCGGGCTGACGGGACCCTCGGCGCACAGCGGAGAGATTGGAGCTCCGCATGCCAAGAGCCACAGAACAAGCCAAAGCATGAGCAGATCGAGTCGCAGGATCGGATCGGGTCGCATCGCAGAGAAATCTCCCTATGGGTCAGTCGTCATGCCTTTAGGCTATCAAGTCAAACAGCACGTTGCCGTGGACGTCGGTCAATCGCATGTCTCTCCCACCGAATCGGAAGGTCGACCGGGTGTGATCCAAGCCCAGGCAGTAGAGCATCGTCGCGTGGAGGTCATGCATTTCGACTTTGCGTTCTACGGCCTTGTATCCAAACTCGTCGGTCGCTCCGTAGACGATGCCGCCCTTGATTCCACCACCGGCGATCCAGATGGAAAACCCGAACGGGTTATGGTCCCGACCATCGGCACCTTGAGCGAACGGCGTACGGCCGAATTCGCCGGCCCAGATGACCATGGTCGAATCGAGTAGCCCTCGCTGTTGGAGGTCCTCAAGGAGCGCTGCGATCGGCTGATCGACCGCTTTGGCATTTTGCTCGTGCCCTGCTTTGAGATTTGCGTGCTGGTCCCATCGGTCGTGACCGACGTTCGGGCAAGTCAGTTGGATGAATCGAACTCCGCGTTCGACCAAGCGTCTGGCCATGAGGCATTCGCGTGCGAAGATCTTCGTCGGCCCGAATTCGTGGTCCAATCCATACATCGTTTGCGTCGCGGCGGTCTCTTGGGAAATATCGCAAACCTGCGGCACAGCGGATTGCATTTTGAAGGCCAATTCGTAGTTGGCGATCGCCGATTCGATCGCATCGTGCTGACCGAACCGCTCGATGGTTTGGCGATCGAGTTGACGGAGCAACTCGAGCTTATGCTGCTGCAATTGCGGGGTGGGTTCCAAAGGCCGAACGTTCGCAAGACTGTTTCCGCTCGGCCGCAGCACAGAGCCTTGGAAGGTTGCTGGCAGGAATCCGTTGCCGAAGCAATCCAGGCCTCCGGGTGGGATGAGTCCTCCATTGAGAACGACATAACCGGGCAAGTCCTGGCATTCGGAGCCTAAGCCGTAAGTGACCCATGCCCCCATGCTTGGACGCCCCTGGAGTCCTGCACCGGTGTGCAAAAAGTAGTTCGCTGAGGTGTGCTCGGGGAACTTCGAAGTCATCGATCGGACCACAGCAAGCTTGTCGGCATGCTTGGCGATGTTGGGAAACAGCGAGCTGATCTCGATTCCACTCTGACCGTGCTTATCGAATTTCCATAGGCTCCCGAGGAGGGTGCCGTTGTTGTTGAACTGCGTCGGAGCGACTTCGAAGAGCTCGGCAGGATTTCGGCCGTTGTACTCGGTCAGCAAGGGTTTGGGGTCAAACGTGTCGACTTGCGAGGGCCCACCGTCCATGTAGAGAAAAATAACGCTCTTGGCTTTGGGCGGAAAATGGTACTTGCGATCCAGAGGAGCCGGTTCTTGCAAAAGCGGTTCTTGGGCAGCCGAACGCTCGGACTCCGAAAGCATAGCACTCAGGGCCACGGCGCCGAATCCGTTGGCCGATTGGGTCAAAAATGCGCGACGGTTTACCATTGCAAGTACTCTTCGAGTGATTCACGAATCGAATCCAAAGGAGCTTCGTAACCGCTCCAAAATTCAAAATTGATGGCGTATTGATGTGTCAGAACTTCGATCTCCTCTATCCATCCAATCCCATGCGACTCGAGTTGCTCGATCCATCGCGATCGATCTTTGATCGATTCGGTCCATCCGTTGGCGGGTGGTACAAAAATGGCAAATGGTTGCTCGACGAAGTTTGCTGCTTTGAGCAAGCGGTTTCGGGCTTGAGGGCTGCTGTTGGAGAGCGAATCGAAGTGCTCGATGATCAGAGCCCGCAGAGGTCGGTCCTTCGGGACCAGCTCGCCCTCGCCGCTGTGCGAGGAAGGATCGGGGCTCTCGGGCTGCAACATGTAGTCGGAGCGCTGCGTGGGGTCGAGAGCATTGCGATGCAAAGGGTCGGACTCTAGGCTGTGGTCGTTCCGTAGGGGCGAGCCGTCAGGCAAGGACGGATCAGGAAGTGTGGTCAGATCCGAGCGCTCGGTGTGAGCTTTAGCATTGGCGGGGGCTAGAGGATTGGCCGATAGTGGATCGATGGGAGTTGCTGGGGAAAGGACTTTGGCGTGCTTTAATGTTTCGTCAAAGCGCAGGACCGAGTAGTCGCCGGGAATGTCGAAGAGTGCCAGTTGCAGGGCGTTGGCAAGAGCCATGCTGCCGATCACCCCGATCGACTGCGGTGTGAACGAGTCATTGGAGTTTTGGGCATCTAGGGGGACTTGGGCCGAGACGGCTTGGGCGCAGATTCGGTGGGTCAAGGCGCGGAGGATCGCGGTGCTGATCGTCTCGTCGCCTGTCCATTGGTCGGATTCCCACTTGACGACTTGGACCTTGCCCAGGGCCAGGGCTCGGGGAGAGATCGAGTCGAGGAACGGCTTGAGGCTCGCCTCGAACGGGGGAAGAATCGCGGCACCTGACATTCCCAGGGCTTGGATTCCACGAAAAGCCGTATCGAAGAGTTCCGGTGGGACTTGGGAGGTAAAGAACCGCCAATCCAATTCCGCCTCTCGAGCCAGTCTGGTCATCACAAACTGCGTCGGATTGCCCCCGACTGGGTTGCCCAGACAGGCCACCAGGGGTTGCAGCACGCGATCCAAACTCATGCCTAGCTCACGGTCCTGAAGCTTGAGGAAACGGGCGATTTGAGGTCTCGACAGACCCTTATAGTAACCGCACCGGACGCCTGGAACGCAACATCGCTTCGTTTTTCGTGCATTTTCGGCGTCGAAATCCTTGGATTTGTGGATTTTGGGGGCAAGACAACTTAAAAAAGAGTCCCTAAAATGCCCTCTCTCGTCAGTCTCCCTGTCCAAGCGATCCCAAGATCCCCAGCGATTAGAAAAACGGAAACACAGTGGCCACCTACAAAACCAGCGATCTGCGAAAAGGCTTAAAAGTACAAATCGACGGCGAACCCTACCTGCTGACCGAAGTCAACTTTGTCAAACCTGGCAAGGGCAACGCGTTGTACAAGTGCAAACTGAAGAATCTGATTCGCAATACCGTCTTAGACCGGACCCTCAAGGGGGGAGACGATCTCGAAGTCGCTGACGTCGAAGAACTCGAAACCCAGTTCCTCTACAACCAAGCCGGCACGTTCGTCTTCATGGACAATGCGAGCTACGAGCAATACGAACTGACGGCCGAACAAGTCGACGACAATTGGAAGTACCTCAAAGAAGGTATGCCAGTTGCCATGGTTTTGTTCAACGGCAATCCGATTACCCTGACCCCACCTTCCCACGTGACCTTGAAGGTCACCGAGACCGAACCCGGGGTTCGTGGCGATACGGCGACGAGTGTGACCAAACCTGCCAAAACCGAGACCGGTGGGGAATTCCAAGTCCCAGGTTTCATCAAAGAAGGTAATGTGATCAAGATCGATACGCGAACTGGCGATTATGTCGAACGCGTCAGTATGGATTAGGTTCCTCGAAGTCGAAACGGTTCCTGGCCTAGACCTAGGCTAAAGAGGCTTGCAATGATTGGCTCGATCCGCACCAAGTCCTCCTGTTTCGGATACTTCGCTTTCGGCGATTCAGCGGCCAGCAATTCAGCGGCCGCCGCCGGATCGGTCTTGCGCTCCGCAGCGGCTTGGCTCATCCTGGTCTCCTGGGCGACGGTTTGGGGCCAGGCCCCCAATGCCCAGGACACCTTTGCGATCGAGCGCGAACGTCTGATTCGAAACGTGTTGATCCCCGGCGGTATCCGCGATCAACGCGTTTTGGACTCCGTCGCAAAAACACTTCGTCATGAGTTTGTTCCTCCCAAGTACGTTCGGCAAGCTTATCTCGACATCGCGATCCCAATCGGCGAATCGCAAACCATCAGCAGCCCGTTTATCGTCTCACTGATGACCGAAGCCCTTGCGCCAAGAGCCACCGACAAGGTCTTGGAGATCGGGACCGGGAGCGGCTACCAAGCGGCGATCCTGAGCCCATTGGTCAAGGACGTCTATACCATCGAGATCGTCGAGGAATTGGGCAAGCAAACGACGGAACTTCTCGAAAACCTCGGCTACAAAAACGTCCACTGCCGCATCGGCGACGGGTTCAAGGGTTGGCCCGAAGAGGCTCCGTTCGACAAGATCATCGTCACCTGCTCGCCGGCCGATGTCCCGAAACCGTTGGTCGATCAACTCAAAGACGGGGGGCTGATGGTCATCCCCGTCGGGGAGCGTTACCAGCAGATGCTTTATTTGATGCGCAAGAAGGGGGACAAACTCGAAAAAGAGGCGCTGACCCCCACGCTCTTTGTTCCGATGACCGGCGACGCAGAAAAGAACCGTACCGTACAGCCCGACCCGAAGCGTCCTGCGCTTGCCAATGCGAGTTTCGAGGAAGCCTTGATTCGCGAATTCCACATCCCGGGTTGGTACTACCAGTTCGGATGCAAGCAGCTCGAGGACCCGCAAGCACCCGAGGGCAAATACGTGCTGGAATTCCAAGGGACCGATCCTCAGTGGCCCAACATGCTCCTCCAAGGCATCCCGATCGATGGCCGAGTGGTCAAGAAGATCAAGCTCGGTGCTTGGATCAAACTTGAGAATGTCAAGGTTGGCCGAGAGAAAGAGAAATCTCCGTCAGTGGCAATCCAATGGTTCGATAGCAATCGCAACCGTATCGGATACAACTACGTCGGCGGGTTCAAAGGGACCCGCTCCTGGAAGCTCGAAGAGCGTCAATTTCCAGTCCCGCCCGAAGCTCGCGAAGCGATCGTGTCGATCGGAATGTTCGGATCCGAAGGAACCGCTTGGTTCGACGGTATTGTCCTCGAACCCCAATAATTTATGTCCCAGTTACCCCATTCGGAATCTTCGGGCACCGAGACCGATTTTGACACGATCATCATCGGTGCCGGGATGAGCGGGCTGGCCGCTGGCATCCGGCTTGCCATGTACGACCATCGCGTGTGCGTTCTTGAAAAGCACTGGACGATCGGCGGCCTGAACTCGTTCTATCGGGTCAACGGTAGAAACTACGATGTCGGGCTCCATGCGATGACCAACTTCACCCAGCGGGGCGCAAAGAAAGGGCCTTTGGCAAGGCTGCTCAAGCAACTGCGGTTTCGATGGGACGACTTTCAGTTGGCCCCTCAGCGAGGTTCGAGCATCGCGTTTCCCGGTATCGAATTGTGCTTTGACAACAACATCGAATTCTTTCAAAACCAGGTTGCTGAAAAGTTCCCCCATCAGAAGGACGCGTTCGCCAAACTCTTGGCGACTCTTGCCGACTACGACGATCTGAAGCAGGAGGACTTCGATTGCTCGACGCGCAAGATCCTCGAAGAGATCTTCTCCGATCCTCTCCTGATCGAGATGCTCCTGTGTCCCTTGATGTGGTACGGCAACGCCAAAGAGCACGACATGGACTGGGGTCAGTTCTGCATCATGTTCCGAAGCATTTTTCTCGAAGGCTTCGCAAGACCCTACAAAGGGGTCCGATTGATCTTGAAGAATCTAGTCCGCCGATTCCGCGAACTCGGAGGACAACTCAAGCTCCGCAGCGGGGTGGCCAAGCTCCATGTCGAAAATCAAAACGTCGCGTCGGTCGAACTCGAAGACGGAACCATCCTGACGGCCAAGCGGGTTCTTTCGAGCGCCGGCATGATCGAGACGCTCCGAATGTGCGACCATCTGAGCGAGGAGAAGGTCCAGCAGGCCGGTCAAATGTCGTTCGTCGAATCGATCTCGGTTTTGGACTGCCAACCCTCGGCTATAGGCTTTGACAAGACGATCGTCTTTTACAACGACAGCCCGAAATTCCACTGGGAACGATGCCGCGATCGTCTATGCGATGTCCGGACCGGGGTCATCTGTTCGCCGAACAATTACGAGTACTCTTTGGACGAAGGAAACCTCGAGGCGGGCTTTGTACGTTTGACAACGATCGCCGATCCGGACCGCTGGTCCAACCTCGGGGAGCTCGAGTACCAGCGTCAGAAGTACTATTGGTACGACGCGGCCGTGGCCTCGTGCGTGCGCTTCATTCCGGACTTTCGCCGTCACATCATCGATACCGATGTGTTCACCCCCAAAACCATTCGGCGATTCACCTCGCACGACAACGGCGCAGTCTACGGTGCTCCAGAGAAGAAACTCGACGGAACAACGCACTTGGGCAATCTGTTCTTGTGCGGGACCGACCAAGGGTTCGTCGGAATCGTCGGCGCGATCGTCAGCGGGATTTCGATGGCAAACCGCCACTGCTTATCGCAGTCCTAACTCTCTGGCCGCCTCGATCAACCATCGGCATCGCCTCGGTTCGAACAGCCATCGAGTACGAGTACGAGTACCGTTTTACTGAGTACCGCTTCGCTGAGTACGAGTACGACGAAATCTGATGCGTTGTCAGAGCGACCGCATTGACCCTGTGCGAGGAGAAAAAGTCTCAAGTCATAACCCTCGATCGAGCACTCCGGTTCAATGCTTTGTTCGTGCGTCTTCCCGTACTCGTACTCAGCAACGCGGTACTCGTACTCGTACTCGAAGCGATTTAGGATAGCAATCCGGCACTTTGGTCCTCAAAGGACCGCGACCGCCTCGATCAACCATCGGCATAGTCGCGGTTCAAACAGCCATCGAGTACGAGTACCGAGGATTAGGCGAGGATCTTGGTGCAGACCCGGCCTTCGTTTTGTGTGGCCCGTTCGGGGCGTCCTTGGTGCGAGTAGACCAAGTCCCAGTGGTTCAGGCCGATCAGGTGGAGGATCGTCGCATGAAGGTCATGCACGTGAAGTCGATCCTCGACGGCATGGAGTCCGATTTCGTCGGTGCTGCCGATGGTTTGTCCACCGCGAACTCCGCCCCCGGCCATCCACATGGTAAAGCCGTTGGAGTTATGGTCCCGTCCGTCCCCTTTTTCGCTCATGGGAGTGCGACCGAATTCGCCGCCCCAGATCACCAAAGTCGAGTCGAGCAATCCGCGTTGCTTAAGGTCTGTCAGCAAACCGGCGATGGGACGGTCTGAGGCTCGGCAGAGGGTCGAGTGGTTCTTTTCGATGCCAGAGTGGGCGTCCCATCGGCTTCCCGATCCGTGGTAGAGCTGGACGAATCGGACGCCGCGTTCGACCAAACGTCGGGCCATGAGACAATTGCGGCCAAAGACGTTCGTCTCTTTTTCATCGATGCCGTAGAGTTGGAGCGTCGAGTGGGATTCCTGAGCTAGGTCGATCGCTTCGGGGGCTTGGGATTGCATCCGGTAAGCCAGTTCGTAGGAGCGGATGCGGGCTTCGAGTTCCGAGTCGATCGAGCGGGTGGCTTGATGCTTTCGGTTCAGCGCATCGATCAATTTGCGTTTGGAGTCTTGGCGTTGTGGGCTTGTTGGATTCGGGGTCGAGAGGTGCCGGATGGGATCGCCGTTGCTGTGCAGTGCGGTGCCTTGGTAAGCAGCGGGCATGAACCCGGCACTCCAGTTGCGAGGCCCGTTGATGACTTTTCCGTCGTCGTCTTCGATGACGACGAAAGCAGGTAACGATTCGTTTTCGGTACCTAGACCATAAGTAACCCAGGAGCCAAGGCTCGGACGACCGCCGAGGGTCGAGCCTGAGTTCATTTGGCACACGCCATTGGAGTGGTTTAGGCCATTGCCCCAGCAGGAACGGATGACGGCAAGGTCATCGACATGCTGCGCGGTATGAGGGAGCCAATCGGAGACCCAGGTGCCTGAGTCTCCGTGTTGTTTCCATGCCCGTTTGCTGGGCATCAAGGGGGCGTTGTATTCGCCCATGGGGGTAATGATCGGTTTGAAGCTCGGTGGGAGGGGCTGGCCTGCGAGTTCTTCGAGTCGCGGTTTGGGGTCGAACAGATCGATATGGCTAGGTCCACCTTCCATGAACAGGAAGATGATGCTTTTGGCTTTCGCCGGGTGGTGGGGTTTGTGGGTGTTGGATTTCGTGGGGTCTGGGTTCAGGCCCAGAACACGGTTTTGGCACAGCAGGGCCTGTAGAGCCAGTAGTCCGAAGCCGAACCCTGCATTCTGCAGCATGCTTCTACGGGAGAATGGGGGATGGGAATCCATGGTACGACCGTATGCACCGAGCTTGGGGGGGATGGTTCGGGAGACGCTCCATTATCTACCGTAATTGAAGCCGAGTCCATATTGAAATAGAGCTTATCGAAACCCCGGCTTCCGGGGGGCAGAGGTAAAAATCCTGGTCGCAACACCCACTTTTCTCGACGATCGGCTCGAATTAACGGGAGTCGCATTGAAAATTCACCGAACCGACGAGCGACCCGATCGACGGAGGCTAAGATGCTAGGTTTAGAGTTGCGTGGATTTTCCAAGAGCGTTTTTTAAGGCGGCCTGCGATGCGAACGGATACGAAGCGAGTGAATGTACGGTGCAATGTTCTTGCGATTGGAGCATCGTTGATTTGCTTCCAAGGCTCATCCTTGGCACACGATGGTCAGGAGGGGCATAGCCACTCCAAAGTTCGCAAGTTGGAAAACACAGAGTTGTACAATCCAACCTTGATGCCTGACCGAATTGTTTTGACATGGGCGGGTGATCCAACGAACAGTCAAAGCGTGACTTGGCGAACCAGCGTCGATGTCGACAAGGCCTACGCTGAGCTTGCAGTGGCAACTTCTGGTCCGGAGTTCGCGAAGAATCCGACGAGACTCAATGCCGAATCGGTTGCTCTCAAGACGGATCTCAGTACAGCCCATTACCACTCGGTGAACTTCAAGGATTTAACCCCTGGTACCAAATATGCATACCGTGTTGGTGACGGGTTGAATTGGAGCGAGTGGTTTCAATTCAAAACGGCCAAAATAGAGCAAGAACCGTTTTCCTTCATCTACTTCGGAGACGCTCAAAACGATGTCCGTTCGATGTGGTCGAGGGTTATCCGAGAGGCTTACAGCGATGCTCCAAAGGCCAAGTTCCTGCTTCATGCTGGTGATTTGATCAATTCGGCGCAGGCCGACGGTGAATGGGGTGAGTGGTTCGGAGCAGGTGCATGGCTCAACGCGACAATTCCTAACGTTCCGGTGGTTGGGAATCACGAGATGCACAAAGGTCCGGACAACAGTCGCTCGGTCACGCATCACTGGCGCCCCCAATTCACACTTCCGAGTCATGGCCCTCAAGGCCTTGAGGAAACCTGCTATTCGTTCGTGTACCAAAACACTCGCTTCGTGATCTTGAATAGCAACCTACAACTCGAGGAGCAGGCAAAATGGCTCGATAAGACACTCTCGGAGAACACCTCACCTTGGATCGTCTGTACGTTCCATCATCCTGTATTCTCGACCGCAAAGGATCGGGACAACGTCCAAGTGCGCGCGCTTTGGAAGCCGATCCTTGACAAGTACAACGTCGATTTGGTGCTCCAAGGCCATGACCACACCTACGGCCGTACGGGACTCGAAACGCCCCACGTAGAAACCCTTGGAAACGTTCCGATCGGGGTTGCCCATCGCGATGAGCATATCGGAACGATCTATGTTGTCTCGGTTAGTGGACCGAAGATGTACAACCTGGACCAAAAGCAATTTATGGTTCGAGTTGCTGAGGACACACAGCTTTACCAAGTGATCCACATCGATGGTATGAAACTGCGTTATGAATCCCGAACGGCGACCGGCGAACTTTACGATGCATTTGAACTAACCAAAGAAATTGGTTTGCCAAATACATTGCTTGAGATCCAACCGGAAGTTCAAGAGCGACGTCGCCGAGAGGCGAATCTACCGGCGGCTATTGTGCCCGGGGCATCCAACAACGTCCCCGCCACTTCGGCAGCACCTGGCAAATAGCCTAGGCTGCTTTGGTCCAGCATAAGCCGAGTGAACGTTGGTTCTGGCCTACGCGACCACAGGGTCCCATCGTGCTCCGTGCTCGTAATCGAAGATACGGCATCGAGTACGAGCACGAGCACGAAAAACAGCCAGAGCAGTGCCATTCTCTTCGGTATTCATTTCTTCCCATGGTTCGCTTGGAATGTACCGCAGAGCCAATGGAAAGAGCATATGAAAATTCCAGAAATACGCTTCATGAAAAAGAACCAGTAGCTACCCTCTACTCGATGTAGAGGAACTCGCTGGTATTCCAGAGAGCTTGGCATGCGTCGGACCATGCTCCTAAGGGATCGCTAGATCCTTGCTCCTCAATGCTCGCTTCGATCCATCGGATCTCTTCGTCGGTGGGCTCCCGCAACAAGTTCTCTCGAAACATCAACTCGATGCGAGCACGACTGTTTTGTTCTTGGGTCATAAGTCGCTTGGCGTATCCCTCGGACTTGCGAACCATCCAAGCCGAATTGGTCAAGAACAACGATTGCAACGAGGTGGTGGTTGTGTTGCGGCGGGCGACCGAAACGCTCGCGTCCGGGGCGTCGAAAGTAGCCAAAAAGGCATTCGGAGAATTCCGCATCACGCGTTGGTAGATGCTCCTGCGGTTCGAGTCGCTCGCGTCCGACGACCCACCACTACGCGGGTCAATCGTGCCGGAAACGACCAAGATCGAATCGCGTATTTGGTCGGCATCGAGCCGCCTAGGCGCAAATCGCCATAACCAACGGTTCTCCGGATCGATCGCTTGTCCCTGCCCTCGCTCGTGCGGATAACTGCTTTGACGGTACGTTTGGGAGGTCACCATGAGCCTGTGCAAGGACTTGAATCGCCCCCCCTGCTCGATCATCTGCTGGGCCAGAAAATCAAGCAACTCCGGATGGGTCGGTGGTTCACCCAAGCGGCCAAAGTCGCTCGCGTTGGCGACTAGCCCTCGGCCAAAATGGTGCTGCCAGAGCCGGTTGACGATCACTCGCCAAGCGAGCGGATTCGAGGGATCGGTGATCCATCGGGCCAACGCCAAGCGACGACCGGTCGATTCCTCTTGCGATTGAACCTCGAGAGGGTATCGATCGCCAAGCACGCTCGGAGCTTCGGGATGGACCTCGCCGGCACTGGCTCTTCCCACGATGGTGACCTTCGGTGCGCGCGATCCGATGTCGCGAACCGTCAGCGACATCTCGGGCTCCTTAGGCATCCCCTTCTTGAGCTCTTCGTCGTGCTTCTTCCAGTATTTCCACTGCGCGAGCTCCTGGCCCTTGAGTTTTTTGGAAAAGTCCAAGCCTTTGAGCTCGTTGGCGATCTGAAGGTAAGCAAGCACCGCGATCGATCGTTCCTCGGGCTCGCGCTCGGCTTGGGCTTTACGCAATGCAGGTCGTACGTCCGGCGGAAATTTCTCAATCGCCGCTTCGACCACTTTCGTTCGCGTCTCGCGCTCGAGCTGCTCAAGCTCCGATCGAACCGGCTCGGCGCACTCGAGCCAAGCTTCGAGCTTTTCGCGGCGGGCTTCAAGGCTCGTTGCATCCGATGGAATATCGTACCTGGGCTCGATCGGCGCAAAGAAGGCTTGGAGCCGATAGTAGTCCTTCTGCAGCAACGGATCGAACTTATGGTCGTGGCATCGGGCGCAGGAAAAACCTAATCCCAACAACGCCTCGCCGGTCACATCCGTCAGGTCATTGAGGATATTGTCCCAATGGGAACGCACATCGCGCTGGTTGTACTCATAGATCCAATGCCTTAGATATCCCGTCGCGGCATTCATGCGATCCGACGTCGAGTCGAGCTCATCGCCCGCAAGCTGCTCGGCGATGAATTGCGAATAAGGAATATCCTGGTTAAACGCTGAGACAACATAGTCACGGTACCGATACGCGCTGGGCCGAAAATCGTCTTGTTTGAATCCGTCCGATTCTGCGAACCGCACCAAATCCAACCAGAATCGGCCTGAGCGCTCCCCGTAGCGAGGATCATCTAGAAGTTTATCGACGAGCCGTTCGTAGCGGCCTTGGCCTCCTGTGCTTTGGCCTAGTGCATCCTGCGATGGACTCGCAAGATACTCTTGCAACTCGTCGAACGTCGGGGGGACACCGAGCAAATCCAAATAGAGTCGACGGACCAAAACCGATTCGTCGGCGTTCTGACCGAGACTCAAACCTTGGGCTTGGAGTTTCTGGGCCACGAATGCATCGATGGGGTTGGTGTACCCCAACGAAGGCACGGCCGGATCGCTCAGCGGTTGAAAGAACCAATACTCCCGGTCCGCTTGGCTGATCTTGTCTCTGTCCGTCGCGACCGTTAGCTCTTTGACATACTCCGGCCAAACTGCGCCGGCAGAGACCCATGCTTCAAAGGCCTCGATCTGCTCATCGGGCAGTTTTTTGTTCGGTGGCATCTCGAGTCCCTCGTGCCGAAGGGCTTGAAGCAAAAGACTCTCGACGGGTTTTTGGGCCTCGACGAGCGAACCGGACTCGCCACCTTGCCGGAACAGCTCCGGCCGGTCGAGTCTCAAGCCCGATTCGGACTTGTCCGGACCATGGCATGCGATGCAGTGCTCAACGAGACTCGGTCGAATCCGCTCCTCAAAGAACTTCGCCGTGTCCTGTTGCTGCGACCAGGCAAACTGGTGCGGAAAAGCAAACGGGTGCGAAAAGGCCAAGGCGCTGGCCCAGAGGATGCAAAGTTGGGTTGCTACTCGTTGGGTGGCTGGGAGTTGGGTACGTTTGGAGGGCAATCGCAGGAACATGGCAGATCGATCCGCAAAGGGATAGGTCGGACTTGCTTGGGAGACTCTAAAGCATACAACGTCCCTAGGGGGAATTGCTAAGGCATTTCATCTATTTTTAGCCTGTTGGGGGGCCTTGGATCCCCTAGAGCCGCCAGACCCGGCCTGGAGTATATTGCCTGGAGTATATTGGTGGTGCGTTTGTTTTTGGCGATCACATCGAATGAAATGACCGATCATGCGGAATCAAAATCCAGTTGGGCGCCTTGGTTTGGTTGGCTTACGGGGGCTTTTTGGCGTACAGGGGCTCTTTGGCTCGCTGGGGCTCTTTGGGCTGATGGGGATGTTCGGGCTCATGGGATTCGGAGCGTCTCGATCGCTTGCCGACGGGCCGGCCGATAATCAAGTCGCCAGTATTCGGCCGGTACCTCCTCCTGGGATTGAGGTTCCTACCGAGGTTCGTGAATCGCTGAGCAAGTCGCTTGAGGTGCTGAAAAAGTCGATCGAGGAACTTTCCGCATCGAAAGAAGCGAGGGTTCAGAAATACCTTCCTGATGTGGAAATCTTTCATCGAGCCGTGTCGCTTGCGCTGAGTGAAAACGGTTTCTTCGAGCCGGCCGACTTCACCCGGGCCAAGGAGCTCATCGACGAAGGAAACCGCCGATCCGAAGCGCTCCGCGTGAATACTCCTTACTGGACGCAAATTGTCAGTTCGCCCTACATCACGGTCCGGGGGTTTCGTTCGAAGCTCGACGGTACGGTTCAGCCTTATGGGGTCGTGTTCCAGTCCTCGATATCTGCAAGTGGCCGGGCCGATGTGTGGTGCCGTGGTCGCAGCGAGAAAGGTCTCGAACTCCAATTCCTTTCGACCCGCATGAAGAGCCCTGATCCGTTGCCCGACGAAGGGGTGCTGATGATCCATCCCTTCGGACGCTACTGCAACGCCAACAAGTTGGCTGGCGAAGTCGATACCCTCGAAGCGCTCGAGCATGCGATGAGCCAATACCCGATCGATCCTAAGCGGGTCGCGATCCGGGGTTTTTCCATGGGTGGCGCGGCAGCTTGGCATCTTGCTGTCCATTACCCTGACCGCTGGTTTGCGGCCACACCCGGGGCAGGCTTCTCGGAGACCCCCGACTTTTTGAAAGTCTTTCAATCCGAGGCGCTCAAGCCTTATTGGTTCGAAGAGAAACTATGGACCATGCACGATTGCCCTGTTTGGGTTCGCAATTTGCGCTCGGTCCCGACGATCGCTTACAGCGGTCAGATCGATAAGCAAAAGCAGGCTGCCGACATCATGGCCAAAGCCAGTTGGGAACTCCCCGAGGAAGAACGCTTTGAGCTCACGCATATCATCGCTCCCAATACGGCCCATTCGATCTCCCCGGAGGCCAAGAAGGAAATCGATCGAAGGCTACGCATTCTCGATCCCGCGTCCGGTCTGCTGTCCAAACACCAAGAGAGCCGAGAGGACAACGTCGTCTTTACCACGACGACATTGCGCTACAACCGAGCCTTTTGGGTGACGCTCGACGCGTTGGAAAACCATCATGAGCCAGCGAGCATCACAGCGAGTTTCGATTACCCAAAAGCTCCCGATAAATCCAACACCATAAGTATCGGAATCGACGGAGGAATCACCCGCTTTACGCTTGCCCGCGATGCGAGTCAACTCGGACACGGTTCCATCAACATCTACATCAACGACAAAAAACGATTGATTGCCGAGAAACCAATTGGGCCTGCGAGATATCCTTTTGTCGTGTTGCCTTCGTCCGACGGGTCGCTCCGCGTGACCTTCAAGATCCAGGACGGAGTCTGGAATATCGCCTCTCCGATCGAGCCGGACTCAACGGAGCTGATCAAGAAGCATGGACTCCAAGGCCCCATCGACGATGCGCTGATGGCTCCCTTTTTGTTCGTCCGACCTACCGCCCAAGGGCTCCATCCGAACATCGACCAATGGGTGCAGAGCGAATTCGATCGAGCCGTCGCGCAGTGGCATCGGCAAATGCGCGGCGACGTGCGGATCAGGTCCTCGGACGAGCTTAAGGATAGCGATTTTCAAAACTACAACCTCATCCTTTGGGGTGATCCGAAAAGCAATCCGACCATCGCGAAAGTTCTCGAAGCGACCGGTCCTGCGAAAATACCGCTGCAGTGGAACGAGACGTCGATCGAACTCGGAAGCTTGAAACTCGCCTCGGACAAGCATGTGCCGTTGATGATCTACCCCAATCCGCTTGCGCCCGAGCGCTATGTCGTATTGAACAGCAGTTTTACTTACCGCGAGTACGACTACCTCAACAATGCGCGTCAGGTCCCCAAGCTACCCGATTGGGCGATGATCGATACGACGACGGCTCCGAACGGACGTTGGCCCGGGAAGATTGTCCAAGCCGACTTCTTCGATGAGGCTTGGAAACTCAAGCCAATTCGCCCTTTTGTCGAACCGTAACGCACCATGTTCAACCTTGCCGCATGGCTCGATTGGTCCTCTGGGATATGGATCCTAGGACTGGTGCTTTTGTGCGTAGTCAATTTGGCCAGTTGGTCGGCCAATCTTGTGTCGATGCCAGGCAACTGGCTGATTGTCGTGGTGACGGCGATCTATGCGTATTTCTTTCCCGAAGCGGCCAGTTCCGGGGTCGGGATCTACGGGATTGGGATCCTGGTGGTGCTAGCGATTCTCGGCGAGGTGCTTGAGTTCGTAGCCGGGGCGGCGATCGCCGGCAAGCAGGGAGCGAGCCGCCGCGCGATGGCGATGGCCGTCGTAGGGACGATGGTCGGAAGCGTCCTCGGGGCGGTATTTACCTTACCGATCCCGATTCTCGGTCCGATCCTCGGCGCGGTCTTCGGGGGTGCAGCGGGCGCGTTTGCGGGAGCTTGGCTCGGCGAGCTTTGGAAGGGCAAGTCGCTCGACCAGGGGATGCGAGTTGGGACCGGAGCGATGGTCGGCCGACTGCTAGGAACCTCGGGCAAGCTTCTTGTTGGGGCCACGATGGTCGTCGTCGCAGCCGTGGACGCTTGCTACTAGGACTCACGGCCCTTCGTGCGTTAGCCTCACCGTAGCATGGCCCTCCGAGACCGTACGTGCCCGTGCGTGCCACCGAACAAATCGATCCACAAAACGGGTCTGCGACCCGTTTTGTGAGCGGAGACGGGTTAAAGTTCGATCTCTTCCTTTGTTATTGGATTCGCCGGCATCATTGGGACATAGTCCGTTTTGATATCGTAATTGAAGACATTGTCCTTGTTTGCAACGACCTCAAATTCAATCGTACTTTCCCTATTGAACTCGGCCGGAACTACGTCTACCGGAACTTCACTTCCAAACTGGATCGTATTGTCGGCAGGCTTTCCGGTCTTCTTATCGAAATCAATACTGCTGGTAATCCGCACAATGTACTTTCCAGGCTTGACCGCATTGGCGCCAGTCAGCGCATATTTGCCGACATTGATTTGCCCTTGACCAAGACCATCGCTCCCTTTCTCTATCGGAGAAAATAGAATCCCAGACATCCCCACAAGTGGTTTTCCATTGAGTGTTATTGTACCACTTACATTTTCGCGGCCGTCTGGATTACGGGAACCGGAACACCCTCCGATCAGTATCAGTGAAATCGACAACGATAAAATGGTGACGAAGTGTTTCCGTGTATTTCGATCTCGCAACATGCAATTCACCTACAAAAAGTATTCTATACTTCTCTAAACACTTAAAAAGCCAGAGTTATAGTTCTGAACTCTCTAAATAGCTTTCGCTATTCCTCGGTAACAGTCTCGTAACCTTGGGATGTGCCGGTCGCACGCCAAACCTTGCGATCGATTGTTTGGCTGACAAAAATAACGCTTCCGTCTCCCCGGACCATGTTGACTCCGCCTGGGTGAAGACTGCGTGCGGAGATGCGAACCGCATATCCCGCTGGCGCATTCTCGGCGATGCAGGGTGCTTGGGGAGTATTTTGACAGTACGAAGCCACCATAAGCTCATCCGGGTTGGGCGTGTTCGGCTCGTAGTAGGTCGAAAAGAAAGCATTTTCGCCACGGACGCTGCCTCGGAAGTCGCTGAAGCTTGCATGGGGCGTAGGCCCGTCACCGGTTTGAAGTCCTTCAGAGAACATGGCTGTATTCGAGAGCCCGTCCAAGCAGGAGGCCAACTTCTCCCCGCGTTCCTTAGAAAACGCGAGTGCTCGGGACGCGGCAGTACTGCCGATTGCAGGCACTCCATTACCAAACAACGCTCCCATCTCATTCAAAACATCAGACGGGTTCCCGCCGATCCTTTTCAAACCATAATAATTCGATATTCGCCAATTCGTTCCACCAGCAATCACCGAACCTGTCCGTACCTGCGCGTCTCCAACTGCAGTTTGTCCAATGCAGGCCAAATAACTAACCTTAGGCCATAAATTCGCGCTGACGCGAAACGGGTTCTGAAGACCGCTTGGGCAATTAAAGGTAGGCACCCCGCCGAAAGACCCGCCCCACGCGACAACATTCTGTTTGCGATCATATCTACCACCTTCGGTAAGATTGGTACGATCGTAGACAAATCCCCCACCTCCCGAAGTCGCACCAAACGGAACATAGGTTACGCTCATCTGCGCGTGCCGATTAGTTTGCTCCAAATATGGGAGAATAAATGTCGTCCAGGTCATGAAGTTGTAGTCGCGACATCCCGATGGTAACTTTCCGCGACTCATGTCTGCGAAGTTATGTGCTGCCATCCCTAGCTGCTTCATATTGTTTCCGCATTGCATGCGTCGCGCTGCCTCTCGAGCAGCTTGGACTGCCGGTAGGAGTAACCCCACCAAAACTCCAATAATTGCGATGACAACGAGCAATTCCACTAAAGTGAAACCTCGCGAGTTATGTTTTCGTCGATCCATTATTGTCTATATCCTATTAAGCGACATAAATTTCGTTTTGAGTTTTCGAACTATCGGGCTCGACCACATTTTAGAGATTAGATATGGGGAACAAGACTTGCTTCGCATGTTTTTTCCGTGAAGAATTCCAACCTGTTCGACTCGAATTGCCAGAATAATCTTTGGGTGCGCTTTGCGTTCTTTCGTTGGCGCTCCATTTCCGAAAAAGAACGCAAAGATCGTTACCCAGGGCAGTCGTGCCTACCGGGTATGATGTCCCTTCTCGAGAAACCGGAGACAGACCCCGCGCGAAAATCCAAGCCTCACCGTAGCATGGCCCTCCGAGGCCGTGCGTGAGGGTGACGAATCGATCTGCCTTCATCCGCCTGGGCATCTATGCGGGATGGCTTAGAAACCGAATTCGCGAAGCCATTTCTCGCGATCGCTCGCCGATAGGTTAGGGTTTTGCTTGGAAGGATCCAAAGCTTCCTCGGCTGGCTGCTTGTCGTTGAGGGTGCGATCCGTCAATAGTTCCATCGCTTGCTTCCAGTCCTCACTATCTCGAATCGTGGCACCCCGAGCGGTCCCTTTGCGTTGCACGCTATGATCGGACGAGAGCAGAACGAGCCGTTTCGGGTTGCTGTGAACTTGTAGGATCTCCTGAATGCACTCATCGGCGCTGAGGTAGTCGGAAGAAAACAGAAGGTGGATGGACCGCTTTTGATAGAATTTCGGCAGTCCTTTCGGGGCGACATCCCCGGCATCGAAAACGATGCAGGTTTGATTCGCGGCGGGGCCAAGATGCTCAGCGAGCAATTCAATCAATCGATTCCGCCCAGACTCGAGCGCTTTGGGCCGCGTGTCTGCGGCTTGGGCGTATCCGATGGCATACATCAAGTTGTAGCCATCGACGAGAAGCTTGCAGCTTAGGACTTGGGGCGGGAACGGCTTGGATTCAGACCCCGAGGATCGCGACATGTCGAATTCCAATTCCTAAGCAAAGAGCAAGATTTGGAGAGACTTCAGTAGCCGCAAGTTCCACCTCCGCCGGGACGAGCCCGACGGGAGGCTTATCCAATCAAAAGGGCGTTCCTGATCTGATCAAAGCCCAAAGGGAGCTCCCTTAGAATTTAGGCTTCGTCGAGGATTTCGACGGCCTTGAACTTCTCCCCTTCGAGCATTGAGAGGCTTGCCCCACCGCCGGTGCTCACGTGGGTGACGGCATCGGCAAAGCCGAGTTGTTCGATCGCCGCGGCGCTGTCGCCACCTCCGATGATGCTGACCGCATCACTATCGGCAATCGCCTTGGCCACTGCCTTGGTCCCCTCGTCAAAGGGTGGCATTTCGAAGACCCCCATCGGACCGTTCCAAACGACGGTCTTGGAGGATTTGACGATTTCCGCATACCGTTTGGCTGTCTCGGGCCCGATATCGAGTCCTTCCCAGCCGTCGGGAATATTCCCTGCGGCGACGACTTGCTTGTTGCACGAGCCGCTAAATGCGTCTCCGCAATGCGTGTCGCTCGGCAAGATCAGCTTGCCCGAACCGGCCGCGATGAGCTCTTTGGCCAAGGGGACTTTATCGGGTTCGACCAAGCTCTTGCCAGTTTTCCCACCTTGGGCAAGGGAGAATGTGTAGGCCATTGCCCCGCCGATGAGGACGTAGTCGCAGATGCCCAAAAGGTTTTTGATGACGTTGATTTTATCGCTGACTTTCGCGCCGCCGAGGATCGCCACGAAGGGACGACCTGGCTTGCTGATCGTGTCGCTGAGGTATTGGATTTCTTTAGCGACGAGGAACCCAACAACCTTGGGCTGGTTGCCCATGGCTAGCGGAACGGCGACCATCGAAGCTTCTTCGCGGTGGCAGGTGCCGAACGCATCGTTGCAATAGATGTCGGCAAAGGAGGCAAGGGTTTTCGCATAGGAGGCTTCGCCCTCTTTTTCGCCGGGATTGAATCGAACGTTTTCCAGGACCAGGACATCGCCTGCTGCGAGCGCGGCGACTTTGGATTGCGCATCGGGACCGACGGTATCGCTGGCAAACGCGACCGGTTTACCCAGCAACTCGGCAAGACGCACGGCCGTCGGATGGAGGGTGAACTCCGGTTCTGGACCTTTGCCTTTTGGACGCCCGAGGTGACTCATGAGGATCAGTTTGCCACCGCGATCGATCACCGATTGGATCGAGGGGAGCGCCATGCGGATGCGTCGATCGTCGGTGATCGCGCCTGAGTCGTCTTGGGGCACGTTGAAATCAACCCGCATCAAAACGGTTTTGCCGTGACAATCGACATCTGCAATGCTTTTCTTGGCCATGGAATCCCTCTGGTAAAAATCTGCTTGGTTACCGCTGCTTACGAGCGAATCGCCAATCGACAGTGTTTCAATCGACCGAATGGTCATTCTCAAGCAGTCATTATCGACAGGTTTTCGTGAAGCGAAAGCCCCAACGGAGCAAACGGCAAAAGGGTTCCCACCGTAGCATGGGGCTTCGACCCGTGCGTCGATTGCTAGGCTAGCCTCCGTAGCATGGGGCTCCGACCCGTGCGTCGTTTACGCTAGCCTCGCACGGGCTCAGAGGCCCATGCTACGGCTAAAGGAGCGCGACCCGTGCGCCGCTTGATACGTTAGCCTCGCACGGGCGCAGAGAACCATGCTACGCCTAGTGGTTGTGGCGTGGTACTTTACTGCAGACGTCTCGGAACGAGCAGGCAAAGTCCAAGCAAGCGCCGGTGTGGAGCTGTCCGACGTGTTGGCGATAGAGTTGCTGCCAAGGGGTGGCCGTCGGTGGAATCGATCCGTCGATCCCATCAAGTTCGGATGCGGTTTGGTAGTTCGCGCGTTGTTCCCAGACGTGCGGATCGACCTGGGCATCGACACGACGGGTATTGAGGTCGATGCGGACAAGGTCCCCGGTTTGGAGTTTGCCTAGCCCTCCTCCGGCGATCGCTTCGGGCGAGGCGTTGAGAATCGAAGGGCTCGCAGAGGTTCCGCTCTGCCGACCGTCGCCCAGGGTGGGTAGTTCCTGGACCCCTTGTCGGATCCACCGATCCGGGGGGAGCATGTTGACGACTTCACCGCTGCCGGGAAAACCCAAGGTTCCGCAACCTCGGATGACCAGCAGGGTGTTGGGATCGCAGGAGTCTTGGATTTGATTGATTTTCTCGTGGTAGTCCTCGGGTCCATCGAAGACGATCGCGCGAGCGACGAAGGCGTTGGGATCGTCAGGATTCGAGAGGTACTGCTTTCGGAACGCGGGGCTGATGACGCTGGTTTTGATCAAGGCCGCATCGAAAAGATTGCCGCGGAGGACCATGAATCCCGCATCGTGTTTGAGGGGATCATCGATGGAGCGAATAATCGCTCCGTCGGGTTCGGGTGCATTTTTCAGTTGGTCCTCGATGGGCTTGCCGGTGCATGCCAGGAGCGAACCATCGATCAGACCACCTCGGAGGAGTTCCTTCATCACCGCTAGGAGTCCGCCGCTGCGGTGGAAGTCTTCGGCCAGTTGCGTGCCGGCAGGTTGAAGGTTCACCAGCAGAGGGATTCGGTAGCCGTGATCTTCCCAGTCTTGGATGCTCAGTTCGATCCCTGCGTGGCGCGCGATTGCGATCAAGTGGGGTGGGCAATTGGTCGAGCCACCAAGAGCGGTATTGACGCGGATCGCATTGAGCATCGATGCTCGCGACATGATTTTTGAGGGGCGGAGGTCTTCGTGAACCATTTCGACGATCCGTTTGCCTGCGGCGTGGGCTGCCTGGGCTCGCTCGCGGTAGGGTGCTGGGATCGAGGCAGTTCCTGGAAGTGCCATGCCCATGGCTTCGGCCAAGCAGTTCATCGAAAGGGCCGTTCCCATGACGTTGCAGTGACCGGCGCTGGGAGCCGAGGCGGCTAGCAAGTCCATGAATTTTTGTTGGTCGATTTCACCGGCTGACAATCGCCGTCGGGCCTCCCAGATGATGGAGCCTGCGCCGGCGAGTTGCCCATCGAGGTAGCTGTTGAGCATCGGTCCGCCGTTGAAGATCAGCGAGACGAGATCGGTGGTTGCTGCTGCCATCAACGCAGCGGGGGTGGTTTTGTCGCAACCTGTGGTGAAGATCACGCCGTCGAGGGGATAGCCGTGAAGGATTTCGACCAAGGAAATGTACGCAAGGTTTCGGTCCAGGGCGGCGGTGGGTCGACGGACCGATTCTTGGATCGGATGCATGGGAAAGACCAGGGGCACGCCCCCTGCATCGCGGACTCCATCGCACAGGCGCGAGACGGTTTGCAGGTGGGCTCGATTGCAGGGCGCAAGATCGTTTGCCGACTGAGCGATTCCGATGATCGGCCGACCGGCTTGGAGTTCACCGAGGGTCATTCCGTAATTGAGGAATCGTTCGATATACAGCGCCGTCATTCCCGGGTTGCTCGGGTTGTTCCACCATTGCTCGGATCGCAGGTTTGGGAGTTTCATGGAAGCGGATCGATCGCAAATGTGGGAATAGAGAGCCGGGGTAAAATGTCCATGAAGGAATCTTCCCAAAGTCGAGTCGATCCGAAAAGGACCCACAGGGTGCTTTGAGGTTCTTTGCGATTTGGTGCGGGTCGCTTGTCGGTCTGCCTGTCGATCGGTTAGGATTCAGCGATATTCTGATTAGTTTCCTGCTTTTTCGTACTCAGTCCGCCGCGGCGGACGGTACTCGTACTCCTACTCGTACTCGATTGCTTGAATCGATTTACGTCGAACACCAGTTCCAAAGCACTTGAGAAAATTGGCAGTCGGGACAATTACCCGATCCGTCTCGGAGACACCTTTCGAGTACGAGTACCATTTCATTGAGTACGAGTAGGACCAAGAGCAATCATTTTTAGCCACTATAATGCGTGAAGAACCGTTTCCTGTTTATCCGAGATCGATCGCCTGAGCAGGCCATCTCCCCAGGCGACGTTGTACCAAAGCCCCGAGGATTTTGTCTCATGAAAAAAGCATTTTTGAACGATCCGTCCATCGACAACGGTTGGTCGCTTGGAAACCCTCCAAGGCAGTTGTCGTGGTCGCGAGAGGCTTATCGGAGCGATAAATCGTATCAACAGCTTCGTCAGTTGATCTACATGCAGATGGCGGCGACAGATTTGCTGCATGATCACGAGGCGATGGCTCAGGTCGAGTTGCCAGAAGGGCTTTTGGCGAACCTTGAGGAGAAGCATCGTTTGGTCGCGCAGATGCAGGCCCCATGCGATCGTCGGATCGAGGAGTTCCTCGGGGAGCATTTTCGCGAGCTAGCCGGCGATTCGCCTTTGCGCTTGCCGATGCATTCGCTTTCCTTGAGCCAGCATGGGATGGCCAGGGAGTTGAGTTTGCCCGATGGGGCGTCGCTATTCCAAAACGATATGGTCAGTTCCTATCGGCTTGCCAACGGAGTGTTGCACAATCCCAAGACCGACCGCAGGACGACCCAAGGGACGTTTCATGTGGCCGAGGGGGGGCTAGCGATCGCAGGGGACAAGCGAGCGGTGCCCAAGCACGTGTTCATGCAATTGTTTCGCGCGGCGGTCGCGGCCCCGCTTGCGAATCTGCAGGTCCCTTTTACGTTGGAGCGGACCGATCAAGTCTCTTCGTGGGTTTCTTTGCTCATCAGGCCGCTGGTTCGTCCCAGGGTTCCTGGGTATTGCCAGGAGCAGACGATGGAGATTCGTTTCTTTGCTCCAGGGGGCTTGGTCAGCAACTTGGACTTTGTCGAGTCGATTTTTGGGAACGCAGGGGATCCGCTTTTGCCCGACAACGACGCGGCGTTGGATGTCGAGCATTGGACAGGACACACCGGATGCGTGATCTTGGCCCCGCACTTGATCGAGTTGACCAAGAAAGAGCTTGGGCTGTGCCACTGGGATCAAGCGACCGAGCGACAGCGTCGCGACGGCATGTGTTGGAAGGATCCTGGTGAGAAGTACAACGATGGGGTGGCGTTCAAGGCCACGTGCAGGACCGCCGGGGGAGTGATCGTCACGTTGATCGCCGACAACTACTACGGCTATTGCAAGAAAGAGGTCAAGACGCAGATCTCCTACGCAGCGAACTTGCTCGGGAACGTCGAAGAAGAGCATGCCGGTGGGACTCTGGCTTTTATCACCCATAACCTCGGGGATGAGTTCCAGTGGAATTCACGGCGTTACAATGGACGGACGATGGCCGATTTGGTCGCCGACTATTCCGAGTTCATCGAGTGGCATCCCGACGGGTATGGCATCGATAAGAACTTTGCGAATCTGGTCTATGTGCGGGAAAATGCGCGTGCGAGCATTCCGCTGCGGAGTGTGATGTGGCAGATCGACGGCCAAGAGAAACGCATCCCGCTCGAGCAGGGGAAGATTTATATGTCGCCAAGCGGATACAAGGTGCAGATGGAAAAGCACCCTTGTGCTCCGTCATGGCGTTTGATTGGGACGGCTGGAGATGGCACCGTGTGCCATAAGCCTTGTACGGTCAGCGGGGGAGGCAAGAGCGAGATCAGCAAGTCGCTAAGCGACTACATGCAGGGTGGATCGATCTTCGTTTCCGATATCGACTCGGACTTTGCCAAACTCGATGAAATATTCGCTAGAGACTATTCCGATCGTTGGCGGGAAGGCTCTTCCGAAAAGCCCGATTACCAGCAGCACGAAAGCCGACGTGTGCTCGACCCCCGCCGTTCGCTCGGGAGTGTCATCAAGCTGCTGACTCCATCGCGCGATTACACCGAGGAGTACAACGATTGGTTGTCTAAGATTCCATCGCACATCTACGCGATGGCGTTCATTATCAAGAGGTTTTACAAGGAAGAGTGGCAAGGAGATTGGCGATCGCATTTTGGGGTCGACGTGGTCAATGGCGAGCCGGGCCATGAGCTCAAGTACGACAATCGCAAGCTCGTCGGTATGTACTTGAGGGTGGGTTTGGACAGCTCCGGTCGATGGCGGATGTACAAGCTTCGTCAGGACTTCGCCGCTGCGAGAAAGATCCAGCTTGAGGACGACATCACCGCGAGCATCGTCGTGCCGGGTCGGGAGTTGAGTGAACCCCTGCATGATCGGCTTGAGAGTTTCAAGTTTGTCAGCAACTGCGAATACCGATTGTTTCAGCGGCCAGACGATGCGGTCCATCGTGGGCTCGACAAGCAGACCGAGCGGGACATTGCCGACGTCGGAAATTTCTTCTGCAACTTTGAAGCTCTGGATCGATCGGCAGTCGCCCAGGAGGCATCGAATATCATCGAGCTCGAGCAGTATTCAGAGCCCATGCGTCAGCGGCTCGAGGGCTTCCTCCAGAGCGATGAGGACTACGTCGTTTCTTCGGCGAGCCCTCGGTTGATCGATGGCAAGCCATCGAAGAACCCGCGATACCTTCAGGATCGCCCCGACTTGATCAATCCTCAGGATCGGTACGTAGCGTTTCGAGGAATCCAGCTTTTTCGAGGGGTGGGCTCGAATGCACCGGTTCCGCTCCCTGTCTCGGCGATTCTCTCGGGGCGTCGAAACAATCCACCGGACCGAGCCGCCGGGATCCGGTCCTTGGCGCTCTACAATCCGATCCATTACCACGAACTCCCCGAATTGATGATGGATTACGTCTGCTCGCTTACCGGCAAGAGTCCATCGACGACCGGTGCCGGTAGCGAAGGGGCGCTTACCAAAGGCCCATTCAACGCCTTGGCGATGGTCCATGACCTGAATGCAACCTTGGTAAGCATGGCCTTGACCGGACTGGGTGGTTTCAGCACGGCCGCCGGCCACATCGGTCCGGAGATCGAGGTCGGTCATGACATCAGTATGTTTGTGCCCGAGATTTGGTGCCGTCTGAGACCCGAGGAGCGCGATCCGGTGGCGATGATTCGCGATGGGATGCTCGAAGCATTGCAGGATCGCGAGCACAACGGAGTGTTGGTTCCCGTCAGTCGACTCGGCTATCGGATCACCTCGCGGTTTGTGCGAAGGTATTTCGGGAGAGTTTTCGACAATCCCTTGAAGGTTTTCGATGAGAAGATTCTATGCCCAGAGACGCAGGATCTCGATTCGTTTCTCGATGGCGTGCTATACGTTGCGGAGGCTCAGCAGCGCGTGGCCAAGGTTTACTTCGAGGACGGTAGCATCGCGAATGCTTGCCCGCCACTCAAGGCCCTTTTGGAGATCATGGCCACGGGCAAATGGGATGGAAAGACGGCCCAAGACCCCGGATTTCGCCAGATGTTCACTCGCGAGTCGGTCTTGCAAAGCGATTGGTATAAGGCGCGATTGGTCGCCAAACAAGACGTCGATATTCGGTTGGCCAAGAGGAAGCTTGCGAGCCTCCAGGGATATTGCCAACAGGCCAATCATCAGCAGGTCATCGAACGCTTGCAACTGACCGATCGATTAAAACGGGCTCGGTTGGATTTGGATCGGTATGAGTCGGCCGAGTACTTGCAGAGTTTGCGGGGCTGTATCGGGGTCGATCCGGCGTTGTGATCCGGCGTTGTGATCCGACCGAGGCCAAAGTTGTACCGCTACCTTGTCGCTACCGTACCGGTTCGGGAACTGCCCCGGGAACTGCCCCGGGAACAACAACTTGAGGCTGCTGGCCTGCGACGGATTGATCCAAGCCCAGGGATTGTTCGAGTGGATCGAGCCCTAGGACAGCCTGGAGCATGGCTAAAGCGAAGTAGTACTCACGTTCTGCATCGAGCAACTTGATTTCCGCCTCGGTCGCTTTGGCTTCTTGGGCCAATAGGAACAAGAAGTCCTGGTTTCCCGAAGCGAATTCTCTTCGGAAATACTCCAAGGTCTCTCGGGTTTCACGGAGCAATTGGTCGCTGCGCAGAACCATCTCGCGGCTGACCTCGAGCGCGTTTCGTGCGACCCGCAGATCCATTTCGATCTTATTGGACATGAACCAGCGTTTCTGCTCGACCTGCTGGATCTTGGCCAATGTGCTCTCGATCTTGCCTCTGGCTTTGCGGCGTTGGATCGGAACTCCCCCGACGACCCCGGACTCGAGTACAAAGTCCTGCTTGTCGTTGAGCGAGGTGGCTTGATCTCCCACATCCTGGACGGCCTGAATGGTGAAGTCCAGGTTGGGAAGGGTTTGATTGCGAGCCAGTTCCAAGTCCCATCGAAGTTTTTGCAAGTCGATGTTGATTAACGCCAACTCTGGGCGCCTTTGTTGGGCCTCGAGAAACGCCGTCTCAAAGTCCTGAAGTTCGAGCCTCTCGATGCGAGGAAAGTACCCTGGAAGCCATTCAGGGCGAGCGAGCATCGGTGTGCCGCTTTCGTCTCGCAGGAACACAGCCAATTTGAACGCTGTATCTCGGAATTTCTGCCTCGCTTCGAAAACCTTTAACGTTCGCTCGGAAATCGTCTGGGCATTGATCGAGAGCTCTTGGCGGGTCGAAAGCCCACGCTCAAGCAGCTTGTTAAGTCCGTCGTTCCGCTTGATAGCCAATTCCAGCAATTGCTCTTGAGAACGAAGCACATTGCCGGCCTGGACCCAAGCCCAATAAGCAGAGGCTGCCGCAAGACTTGCGCCCAAGACGTTTTGCTGGATCTCCGGCGCAACGGCTTGTTGATCGAGATTGGATTGAAACAAGGCGACCCGATACGGGTCGATCGCTCGACCTTGCAAAAGAGGTTGAACCCAACCGACGCGAAACTCGCCCCCTTTGTTTGTTTCTCGCTCTTTGTACCAAGGTTCAAACACACCTCGGCCGATTCGATAGCCTGCGATGGCATACCCACCCCACCACAATTGCCTCGATAGACTCACTCCAGAGCGGCTGTTTTCATAGTAACCCACGGGCTGATTGAGGCTGAAATAATCCAAGTGCAAATCGTACGCTCCATTGGCCTGCGTAATCTCGCCACGTGCGACGTTCGCTTCGAGTCGCGCAATCTCAATCTCTGGAAACGATCGGAAAGTCGAGGCGATCACATCGGCAAGCAAGAGCGATTCGCCAAGCTCCAAGTCGCCTCCAGGCATCGCCGAGCCGGACGGCCCGGAGTTGTTTTCAGGGGCGGGCACTGGTTGTACCAACTCGGGATCTGTGGGTATTCGTGGTCCCAACGGAGCCTTAGGAAGCTGCAAAAGCTCCTTTTGACGCTGATCGCGTCGATTGTTGATGATCGCTTCGAGCTCCAGAAATCGCTTCTCTCCATCGCGCAGCGGGTCGGACTCCTGCACATCTTTTGACAGCGCGTCTTGGTCAGCCAATCGTTGGCCGAGCTCGACTCGCGATGCTTTGAGCATCTGCTCGAGCTCCTCGAGCGACTTGCCGGAGATCTTCAGTGGGATGGCGCTCGAAGGCGGAATCTCCCCGAGTGGTGGCTGAACTTGAATCGGCTTAACGGTAGGTGGCTGCAGCTCGCCAGCCTTTGGTGGAGCGTCCTGGGCCAAGGCCCAAGGCGAGACCACTAGCAGCAGGAGTCCTTGGACAAATTTCAGTGCCGATGCTCTGAGGTCCGAGAACCTTGAGCATCGGATATAGAGGGTTGAGGTGCGAAGAGCCAACCCATCGCGATTTGCTAGCGTTGCTACTTCATCTTCGGAGCCTTGGGCTCCTTGGATTCTTTGTCCTTGACGGGCTCCGAATCGCTGATGGTGACCGGAAATCCATTGAGTTGACGCCATATCTCGTAACCTAGTGGCACTGTCTTGAGTATTACCCAACCGTTAGCTCTGACTCCTTGTCGGAGGTATCGACTGTCGGGCCACTGAATATCCGTTACATTCGTCACATTCGTTGAATTTTGACTATTTTTCCCATTTTGAGGGGGTCCGACAACGATCTTGAAGATTCCTCGTCCTGAGTCGGTCGGATTGATAGCAATGACTTCGCCAGGAAAGGTACCGACGGCGACCGATGGCCAGCCGACGAATTGGATTGCGGGCCACCCTTCGAATTGGAGGCGCACTGGATCGCCGACGTGGATCAAGGGGGCATCGACTCCTCGGACGGTCATTTCGACAGCGAGGTCTTCGGTTTCGGGGACGACTTCAAAGAGGATATCCCCTTCTTTCACGGAGTTGGTACCGGCTTGGCCTCGGATGGATTGGATTCGTCCACGGCTTGGGCTCGGAACTTTGAGTCGGTTGAGTTCCCCTTGTTTGGTCAGGACATCGTTGAGTTCTTTTTGGGAGTTGTTGACATCGGTCAGGGCTTTGTCGATGTAGTTTTGTGCTTGGAGAATTTTTTGGTTGACTTCGTTGCGTTTGCCTTCGAGGTCACGTTCTTTGGCGTCGAGGTCGTTGTAGGATTTTTTGGCACTGGCCATGCTTCCTTCGAGTTTGGCCAATTCGCTGAGTTCTTTGTTTTCGAGTTTGATGAATTCGACCTCGGAGATCACGTCGACTTTAAGGCCTTGGAACCGTTCTCGTTCGAGTTTGGCTTGGTTGAAGCGAGCGAGTTGGTCTTCGACATCTCGGGTGGCTTTTTCCCAAGCGTTCGTTGCGCTGCGGACTTCGGCTTCGGCTCCGGCGATGGCTTGTTGTCCTTGCATACGAACCGACTCGACCTGTTCGCGGCTGTTTTCGAGGATAAGGCGATAGGAACCGATTTTGTCTTGAGCGGCTTTGACATTTTCCTGGGTGAGTCTTTCGGCGTCTTCGGCGAAGGGTTTGATTTCCATAATGATTTCGCCTTCTTCGACCAAGGAGCCTTCGCGCAGATCGGGCCGAGTCGAGGAGACGATTCCTTTGGCGGGACTCTCGACGGCTTGGCGGCGCAGTTGAGGTAGCCTAGCGGTGACTTGGCCATCGCCTCGGATCGATTGTTGCCAGGGCAGGAAGATCGAGGCGGCCAAGAGCATGACCATGAGCAAGAGCAGAGCGCGGGCTAGACCTCGCGCGTACCAACTGGACCTGACCAAATGCATTGCCGGGAAGCGCTCGCCGAGTTCCTTCGTCGGCCGCAAGCGGATCATCCGACGCGAAGTTGGCGATACGGCGTGGTTGGATTCGGCCGTTGGCGATTCGGTGAGTGTAGCCATTAGTGATGAGCGTCTGTAGGTGGAGTAAGTTCGATGCGTTTGTCGCAGTTATTGATGATGTTGGTATCGTGCGTGACGATCAGCATGGTCCAAGGTTGCAGATCGGATCGGAGGTTATCCCAAACACGCTGCCTCATCCTAGGGCCGAGCTTATCCAAACTGCCGTCGATGAGCAACAACCGGGGTCTTGAGACGATGGCTCGGGCGATCATCAATCGGTGAGCTTGAGAGCGACTCAAGGGAAAGCCGTCGGTCTGAAGCATCGTATCTAGGCCCATCGGGAGCGAGAGGACTTCGTCCCAAAGACCGGCCAGTTGCAGGGCATCCCGAAGGTCCGAATCGTGGATTGAAAGTCGATTCAGGGTGATGTTTTCCTGAAGGCTTCCATGAAAGATTTCGACCTCGGAGGCAAAGCCGACCATGGATCCATCAGCAAATCGATTGACATCCCGCGAGTCGATACCGCCGATTTCGCAAAGCCCGGAATAAGGGTTTCTCAGGCCAGCGACGGTCTGCAAGAGCATGGTCTTGCCCGAGTGGCCTTCGCAGCAAATCGCCACATGCTGTGCCGATTGGATGGTGAAATTCGGGATCGCAATGTGAGCTCTGCCGGTATGAAGCACCAGATCTCGGAAGCGAACCTCAACCGGTCCGATCCCCGCATCCAAGGGCCGAGTCGGCGGGACCGTCGGCAGATCGATCAAGTGCCCGACTTTGTCCGTCGCTGCCATCAAGTCATAGAACGACTCGAGGCTCTTTCCAACTTTGGAAAATGCGCCGACGACAACCGCAACAACCGACACGCTGGCTACCAACTGCCCAATCGTCAGCGCATTGTTGAGCACCAGCCATCCGCCGAGCGAGAGGAGTGTCGAAATCGATACTGCATAAAGAAGCAAAGCGAAGAGCGATTGCCGGATCAAAACCGCAAAATGCTTGCGCCTCGCGCTGAGGTATTCAACGATCAATCGATTCGCTCGATCGACGGCCAAGGACCCACCCCCATGGACCTGAAACGCATTGGGATGGCCGATAATGTCTTGCAACCAGTGGGCAATTCGATATTTGATCAAGGACTCTTCGATGGCCGTCCGAACGCCACCTCGCCCCAGAGCATAGATCATCACGGTCATGCCCATCAAAAGGATCAGGTCAAACGCCAAGAGATAAGGGCTATAGACTGCCAGCAAAAGCAACCCTGCCAACGTCTGAATCGCCAAAGACAACAGATCCAACAGAAGCGATGCGGTCGCTTTTTGCATCGTCATGACGTCGAAAAATCGGTTCGCCAACTCCGGACCATGAATTCCATCCATCGCAGAACGCTCCAACCTCGGGAGACGCTCGGCAAGGTCACCAACGATCCGGACGATCATGCGACGCTGCAAGATTTCCACGATGAAGACCTGCAGGGCCTTGATCACTGCTGAGAGGGTCAAGATCGCAAAAAGCAAAACTGCAATCCAAATCAATGGCTGGATGACCGATGCAAATCCGATCGTCGTAACCATCTGCTCGACGGCCAAAGGAGTAGCAAGATCCAAAAAGCTTACCACCAGCGTGAAGACACCCAAGGTCCAAATGTCCTTGGACTCTAGTTTAAGAAGCCTGAGCAATCGCTTTTGGGGAGAGATATGTTCGGCATGATGATGATGCGAATCGTGATCGTCATGCACCTTGGGAATACGGGCTTGGTCAGGCTCATGACTCGAGGTGATTTTCTCACAACTGAGCGACGGCTCGGCGATAAAGTACTGATGCGATCGGCCTTGGGCAAGCAAACCGGAAAGCTCTCTTCGAGTAAGCGAATCGGATCGCTTGCTCTTGGCCGATATCAACGTTGCATCGACGCGACCTCCAGCGACGTGCGAAAAGACCGCCGCTTGCTGCTCACCGTTGCTCGACTGATACACCACTGCCACTGGGAACTCCTCAAGGAGCAATTCCCATATGTCGACCATGCCCAACTCCAGCGGAGCCAATCTCAGGCCAACGGCAGTCCCGGCCCGCATGACCGTTAGGGAAAGAGCATCGGGCGTGCGAGCATCGTCCAGGACCGCATCGCTCAGAGCCTGCGAGACGGCGGAAAGTTCGTGCGGAACGTCCAGACGCAGCAAAAGCTCAGCGAGCAACTCCCGAAGGATCTCTCGCTGGTTCAACTGCGACCCAGAGGGCTGTTCGTTCGATTGCTGAAGCATGCCAAACCAGTCAATAAGCGTAATTAATGCCGGGTGCCGGGGTGGTACAAGCCTAGGCTAGAAAAAGTCACTACGCCAGTGTAGGGCAAAAGTTCAACAGTCAAATGTTATTTTTCACAACAAACAGTGCGAAATCTCATTCTGTGAGCCGTTCTGGGGGCGTTTTTGGGGCTTATCGACGGGTTTTACCAAACTTTGACATCCGCTAGACTTGCCGCCATCGCTTGTAGGACCCCCTTGAGGTTACTCTTTTAACGTGCCTCAGGGGTAATATTTGCGTCCCATGGACCATCTGTGCCAATGAGGTTTTGTAATCATCATCCCCCCGAGCTAGCTTACCGGGCTAGCTTACCGAGCGAGCTTCCCAAGCGAACTGATATGCGAAGTCACCCATCTGAAAACGAATCGTCGACGAATCCAATAATGAACTCCCGCAAAGCCCATCATGCCGAGATGCATGCACCGGCATTGAGTCCAAGCGTCGAGGAGTTTGAATCGAGTGTTACGGTCCGATCGGGTACCAAGACGCAGCCTCGGATCCCCGAGGTTTACCACATCCAATGGGGAGCGACCGCGTGGCTAGTGGCCTTGCACCTCGGAGCCCTTGCTGCTCCTTGGACTTTCTCTTGGAGTGGATTGTTCCTCTGCGTGTTGATTCACTGGATCAACGGTAGTCTTGGGATCTGCTTGGGTTATCACCGACTCTTGACGCACACGGGGCTTGAGGTTCCAGGCTGGGTCAAATACACGCTGACGTTTTTTGGCGTATTGGCCGGCGAGGGTGGTCCGATCAGTTGGACGGCCAACCATCGCAAGCATCATGCTTACAGCGATCAGCCTGGGGATCCGCATTCGCCGCACGAGGGTCCTTGGTGGGCGCACATGTTTTGGTTGGCTTTTTCGACCGACAACGGCGACTTTGATGGATTTGCCAAGCACTGGGTACCGGACTTGGTCAAGGACAAGGGGCTGATGTTTTTCGAGCGATTCTTTTTGCCTATCCACATTGCCTTCGGAGCGGCTCTTGCCGGGATCGGTTACTTGATCGGCGGCCAAAGCTTGGCGATTTCCTGGTTGGTATGGGGGGTCTGTCTGCGAATGGTTGCGGTCTTGCACGTGACTTGGTTCGTCAATTCGGCTTCCCACATTTGGGGATACAAAAACTACGAGACTCGCGACGACAGCCGCAATCTTTGGTGGGTTGCTATCGTTGCTTATGGCGAAGGATGGCATAACAATCATCATGCCCTGCCGAGATTGGCTCAACATGGTCACAAGTGGTGGGAGTTCGATATCACCTTCCAAGCGATCCGATTCCTGCGAGCCTTGGGCTTGGCGACCAACGTGATCGATCTTGCAAGTTACCAAGAAAAGCTGCGCAAGCGAGCCGAGCGTTCGGCCAGCGAAGCAGCCTAGGAGGATTTGGCCGTGAACCAAGCGATCGTCGACCCGGAGCAACTGCGTCAATTCGCGATGATGCTCAAACGCTTCTCAGGGAACTTGGCCGACTCGACGGCCAAGCTTTCCGGGCAGATGCAGCAGTTGTCCTCGAGTTGGCGAGATCAGGAACACGCGAAATTTGCGGCCCAGTTCGAGCAGGAGCTCAAGCAACTGGCGCGCCTGATCGACGCGAGCGAGCGTCACGTGCCGTATTTGATCCGCAAGGCAGAGCTTATCGAAGAGTACCAGCGCGGTCATGGCTAAAGCCAACGTTGAAAGCATCGATGCGCTCGAGCGGTTTTCCTCGGCGATTGAATCGCTCAGGGACTCCTCTGTGCACAACTCCGACGACATCCGCGATCAATTCCAGAGGATCTCGATGTGGTTGAGCAAGGAATTGCCCGAGTATTGGGCCGACCAATTGCGTATTTCTCAAAAACGCTGGACCGAAGCTCGTGGGGACCTATTGCGATGCCAAGCCAAATCCCGGGCCGAGGATGAAACGTCTTGCATGTTCGAGCGCAAAGCCCTCGAACGGGCCACAGCCCGTCGCCAGATGTGCGAGCAGCGCATAAGACTGCTCCCTCAATTGGCGATACAATGGGAGCAGTTTCAGCAGGAATCGACCTTGAGCGTGCGTCAACTCGAGGACCTATCGGATTCGCTTCTGCCATTGGCTCAAACTCGCTTGCAACAACGGATCGAGACGCTCAAACAATATGCTGCACAAGGGGGGAACGAGGGATGATCGGTTGGCCAATACT
>QWPJ01000245.1 GCA_003671195.1 Planctomycetota bacterium | reverse complement strand
ATGATTCGCCTAGCTGACGAACCTTGGGCTCCGGTGGCTCAAGGCCACCCGGGGGCCGAGGTCGAACGATGTTTTCCCCAGCTTTTCGTACTCGTACTCCGCGTTAGCAGTACTCGTACTCGTACTCGAAAATACGGAATCGAGTACGAGTACGAGTACCATTTCATTGAGTACGAGTACGATAAAAGCCAAAACAGGGCAACTTCAAAAGCCAACGGCGAGGAAGTGGCTATTATGCACTCATGTCGTGTTAATTAACGCGACAATCCGCATCTCAGGAGCCCTACCAAGGCCATGCTTTTCCGAGGGCTGCTTTTTGTTTGGCGTGCAATTGCGCGATCCCTTGTTTGGCCAGCGCAAGGAGTTCGGTGAGTTCTTGGTCGTCGAAGGTGGCTTCTTCGCCGGTTCCTTGGACCTCGACAAATCGATTGTTGCCGGTCATGACCACGTTCATATCGACATCGGCACGAACATCGCGCAGGTAGTCCAGGTCGAGACTAGGCTTGCCATCGACGATTCCGACGCTGATTGCAGCGACGGAGTCCCTTAGGGGATATTGCGCCGCAGGCACACCGGCAAACACGGAATTGACCGCGTCGATCAAGGCGATCATTCCGCCGGTGATCGCGGCGGTACGGGTCCCACCGTCGGCTTGCAAAACATCGCAATCGATCGTCAACGATCGTTCGCCCAGCTTTTGGAGATCGGCAATGGCGCGAAACGAACGCCCGATCAATCGTTGGATTTCGGTTGTGCGACCATCGACTTTCCCATTTCTTTCTCGCGATTTACGTTGGGGAGTAGAGCCCGGGAGCATGTTGTACTCAGCAGTGATCCAACCTTTGCCTTTGCCGACCATCCAATCGGGAACTTTCTGTTCTAAGCTAGCTGTGCAGAGCACGACGGTCTCGCCGCATTGGTACAGGACCGAACCGGGTGTGGTCTTGGTGAATCCTCGTGTGACAGTCACTGGTCGAATCCCTTGGACACTCATTGCTGTAACTTTCCTTGAATGACAGTTTGTAGCTCTTGGGCGTTGAGTGGACGATTGAAAATCATCAATTCGTCCATGTCGCCGATGTATTCGATCCCGATCATGATCGCTGTTTTGGTTGGGTCCCAAGTAAATCGCATGGGGCCTTGAAGCACCCCTTGCAATTTGCCATCCAGATAGAGCGAGCTTTGGGTTGATTTCGGATCGGCTGCGTTGATATCTTCGAAGCTAAACGCGACATGCTTCCAAGCTTCCCTTGTAAATCCGGGGTTTTTGACCGTCACCATGGGTCTTTTTTCGACGGGCCATTTCTCCCAGGGAACATTGTCAGGGTTCCAGTATTTCAGATCGGAGAACATTCCCAAGCGAAAGTCTCTCGGGAGATCCTTGTCAAAGTCGACGAACATCGCCGCATCGTTCCAGGTCTTTTCTGTGATTTGGATCGGGTCGCAGTAGCCAGGTTTTAGGTCCTTGTCCGGGTCGAGTCGCATCCAAAAACCCACCGTGCCTGAGATCTTTTGCTCGTATCGAGGTAGTACCTCACCTTTGTAGCAGATGACCTTTGGGGATTTGTCCGCAAATCGAATGCAGTCTCCCCGAACTCCCGCTCCTTTGACGATCAAAACATCGGGGCGCTGGATGCCCAGTGTCCATTCCTTGCGAGCAAGCGATTCGGTCGTGTAGACGCGTCCATCGCCCCGTTGAACCACCGCATCGGCTGATCCATCGAAGGGAGCGTGAAAAGCCAACGCCTCGCGCAGTGACTTGCGATCGACCTCTTGAGCAAAGCTGCTCGATTGGGTTTGCAGGGCCCCGAGGAGTCCCGATAAGCCGACCACGAAAAGGATTCTGAAATTCATATCAAAGGTTCCAAGGGACGGGCTCGGTATATTTGTTCAAGTTGAAATTGTCGTTCAGGATTGTAAGCGGACCGGACCGATCGCGTCGAGCGCTCTGGCGATCTGCGGCTCAAGATCTCCCAGGTTTCCCTCGTTCGAGAGGACCCAGGTTGCTTTCGAGCGTTTTTTCTCCATGCTCCACTGCGAGGCCTCACGGGCATCGAAGTGCTCTTGAGTCCAGCCTCTGGCAAGTGCTCGCTTCAAGCGATCTTTGTACGGTGAGTCGACGAACCAAATCGCATCGCAGGACTTATCCCAACCCGACTCAAGGAGCAAAGGAATGTCCAGGGCAACCCACGGATGAGTTCCAGCGATGAGGACCTTATCGAGTTCCTGGCGTATTTTTTCGCGGATCGGTGGATGCGTAATCGCTTCGAGGCTCTTGCGCCGCTCGATGGCCTGAGGGGTATCGCCAAAAACCAAAGCGGCGATCCGTTTGCGATCGATGGACTTGGAGTCCTGCGAAAAGATCGATTGGCCGAATTGTCGCACAAGCTTGGTTTGGACGATCGGGCTTTCGAGAATTTCATGTCCGATGCGATCGGCGCGTAGGGCCAATGCTCCACGGTTCTCCAGGAAGTTGGTCACTGCGCTTTTGCCGCTGGCGATTCCGCCGGTGATTCCGATAATCCAAGGGCGTTTCATAGCGGTTCGCATTCCGCCCAGTTGTTTCCAACTTTGACGTCGACCTGAATTGGGACTCTCAGGGGCATGACCGAGGACATTTCGCACCGCACCAAATCCGCCAGGGCATCGACGGCCTCGGGAGCGACTTCGAAGACCAGTTCGTCGTGGATTTGCAGGAGCATGTTGGCTGGCAGTTGCGACTCTCGAAGCTTGCGATCGAGCGAGATCATCGCCATCTTGATCATGTCGGCTGCGGTACCTTGGATTACCGTGTTGATCGCCATTCGCTCGGGCTCGAGCAATTGCTTTTTCTTGTTTTCGTCGAGAGATTGAAAGTCCCTAACTCCTTTGAGGATCCGTTTTCTGCCCGAAAGGGTCGTGACGAATCCTTTGGTTCGGCAATCGACCAAGGTGTCGGAGATGAACTCACGCACGTTGGGGTATTTGGCGAAGTATTGATCGATGAACTGCCCAGCATCGGAGCGCGAGATACCCAGCGCCTTGGCGAGCCCAAATGGGCTCTGGCCGTAAAGGATACCGAAGCTTACTGCCTTGGCGTTTCGTCTCATGCTCGAGGTGACCTGGTCGACCGGTACTCCATGGACCTGTGCAGCGACGGCCGCATGGATATCGATGTTGTTTTCAAAAGCCATACAGAGGTTGGTGTCCGAGCAGCAGTGGGCTAGGACGCGCAATTCGATTTGGGAGTAGTCAGCGGTCATGAATTTCCAGCCGGTCGGTCCGGGCACAAAGGCCGAGCGGATCGAGCGACCTTCGGGAGTTCGAACGGGGATATTCTGTAGGTTAGGTTCAACGCTGCTGAGTCGTCCGGTCGCGGCGATGTCTTGGCGATACGAGGTATGGATACGTTGGGTTTTCGGATGGATCAGAAGTGGAAGTGCTTCGACATACGTGCTAAGTAGCTTGGCCATTTGGCGGTATTCGAGAATCTTCGCCGGGAGTGGGTGCTCGCTGGCCAACTCCTCGAGAACTTCCGCATCGGTACTGATTCCGGTTTTGGTCTTCTTGACGACCCGCAATTTGAATTTGCTGAACAGAATCGTTGAGAGCTGTTTCGGGCTATCCGGGTTGAACCTCTCGCCGGCGATCTCCATGATCTGATCATGAAGCAAATCGACCCGTTGTTTGAAATCGTCGCGCAGAGCCGCCAAGCGGTTCGTATCGACCGAAACCCCGATGCTTTCCATCGAAACAAGGACTTGGATCAATGGAAGTTCGAGTTCCTTCATCACATGCTCGAGCCCTTCGGCGACGATTCGCTCGTGCATGTCCGGATACAAGCGGATTGGGATGTCCACATCCTCGGCAGCATAGAGTGCGACCTGCTCGATGGGGATTTGGTCCATGGTCCGTTGAGATTTACCGGTCCCGATGAGGGCTTGGATGGGGATCGAGTCGACTCCAAGCCAGCGTTTGGCGATGTCGCCCAAGTCGTGGTTTCGCCCCCCTGCATCGAGCAGATAGTCGGCGACCATCGTGTCGAAAAGGATATTCGCAAGAGGCATGCCATGGGTTTTCAAGACGATCGCATCGAACTTGATGTTTTGTCCGATCCAAGCGATTTTCGGATCCGCCAAAAGGCTGGCGAGTTTTTCTCGAACGGCTCCGAGCGGAAGGTTCCTGTTCGGTTCCGGGCTGAGAATCGGTAGATAAGCCGCTTGGCCAGGCGCCCAGCAAAGGCTGATGCCCACGAGCTCCGTCTGCCTTGCTTTGGTTGATGTCGTTTCGGTGTCGATCGACACGCATGGGGCCTTGCGAAGGACTTCGACCAGATCGGTAAGCTCCGACACATTTGCGATGGTCCGGTAGTGTTCCGAAGATAAACGAACCGACGGGACGACTTGTGGGGTAGGGGAGGGGGAGAGACGAAATTCCTCGTCGGTGCCCGGCTCGTGAATCGATTGCGGGGAATTCGAGGAAGCTGCTTGTGTGTGTTGCAGGAGGACTTCTGCAATTTTCCGGAAGCCCAGGTCTCGGAACAAGTTCTCGAGACCCTCGGCATCGGGAGCTTTTCGCCGGAGCGATTCCCAATCCTCGGGCACCGGCGTATCGGTGCGCAGTTTGACAAGATCCCGACTCAGATACGCAAGTTCTCGGTGTTCGATCAGTTTCTCTCGCTTTTTGTCGCCAGCTACTTTGGCGATGTTGGCGTAGATTCCATCGAGAGAACCAAATTGCTCGAGCAACTGCTGGGCAGCTTTAGGACCAATGCTATGGACGCCAGGTACGTTGTCGGTCGAATCGCCGACCATAGCTTGGAAATCGACCACTTGTTCCGGGCGGATCCCCCAAACCTCCTGAAGTTCCTTGGCTGTAAAGAGCTCACTCTTGCGGAGGTTGAGCATTGAAACGCGAGGCGTGATCAGTTGTCGACAGTCCTTATCGCTGGTCACGAGCAACACGCGCGCTCCGTTGGAGCCGGCCCGGTCTGCGATGGTCGCTAGAATATCGTCGGCCTCGAATCCTGGGATCGACAGGATTGGGATCCCTAGGAGCTTAAGTGCCTCTTGGATGATTCCCAGTTGGCCTCGGAGCGCATCGGGCATTTCCTCGCGATGGGCTTTGTATTCGGGATACAACGCGTTTCGAAACGTCACTTCCGAAGCGTCAAAAGCGCACAAAAGATAAGTCGGAGACCATTGCTGCAGGATCGTCGCGATGTCTCGAAGGAATCCGTGCACGGCACCGACCTCGAGTCCATGGGGGCTAGTCATCGGAGGCAACGCATGAAAAACCTGGTAGATCAACGAGTGCGAGTCGACGATCACCACTAGGTCGCCAGACGCAGGAACCTCGGGGTTGGCCAGAGCCATGTCGGGGTTGGCCAGAGCCATGTCGGGGTTGGCCAGAGCGATCGGCTGAGGATCCGGCGCTGGCTCGGTATCGAAGAGCATCGGTTGGGAGAATGCAGCGTTTTTTGATTTCTTGACTGTTAATTTCTTGACCATGGGGTCATTCTAACATCTTCTGCTTGATGGAAGATGCGATCAGGCGTCGCACGAAACCAAGTCTGGCTCGATGACACGCTTGGTTTTCCAGCCGCCATGGAGGTACCGAGCGGTAAAGAAAATCGCCAGCACGATCACCCAAATGCTGATGACTCCCCACCAGTAGTACAGGCCGTCCCAACCGAAGATTTTCTGCCCGAGGACGGCCAGTCCCACCGTTCCAAAACCGGCGACCGCATGGCCCAGGAGTACAAACAGCGTATCGCCAGCACCCTTGAGCACGCCTGAGAAGATGACTTGTATCGAATCGAATACGCAATACGCGGCAATGAAATACAAAAGCGGCTTGAGCTCGGGCTTGATCGCCTCAAATCGGGCTGGATCGTTCCCGATCGCGTAGATGCTCATGACTTGTTCGGGGAACACTCCGTAGAGAATTGCAAAGGCTCCGCTATAGATCAGTCCGACGATCAAGGCAGCTTCGATCAACCGCTGCGCTGTTTTCAACTGGGATTGGACTAGGTATTTGCCGACCAAGACCCCCACAGCGATCCCTAAACCCATGAGGGGAATGAAGGCTAGCACATTGACTCCTAGGGCCAACGTGGTTGCTGCCGCCGGGCGTTCTCCGAGGTTCCCGACGATCATCATGATGATCGCAAAGCTCCAGGCTTCCGCGACGACGGAGACTCCTGCGGGCCAGCCGAAGCGGATCAGACGTCGCATGAGTGGAAAATCCCACCGAAAGACGTCTTGGAATCGGTTCATGACCCCCGCATGGTTTGGCCAGACCCCAAACCGATTGGTCTTGAGATACCAAAGTGCGAAACCTGCAAGCAGCACGCATTTGAGCGATAAAGAGAGGCTTGAGGCGAGGGCTGCACCTGCGACGCCCCATTCGGGGAACCCCAGATTCCCGAAGATCATGCCGTAATCAAGGACCGCGTTGGTTGCCGTTGCGATCGCATCGCAGTACAAGAGGACCAGCGGACGACCGCTTCCTGCAAAAAGCCCAACCAACGCAGAGCTCAGGATCGTCGCGCAGGCGCCGGGTACGAGTCCGAGAAAAAAATCGTACTCGGATTTGGCCAACTCCGGTGGATGTCCGAAGGCGATGAACAATCGGTTGGAGTAGAGTCCCAAGAGCACCAGAACGGGCATCATCGCGATGGCCAACAAGCAACCTTGCCAGACCACATGCATGGCCCGGTCGACCCGGCGGACTCCCAGATACTGAGCGACGAAGGTGCTTGTGTACCCGCAGATTCCGGCGGGCAAACAAGTCACCGACCAAAACAAAGTACCTGCCGACATAGCTGCTGCTGCGGCCGCATCGGAGTACTGAAACAAAAAGAGTCGGTCGACAAATAGGGTGATCGAGAACAATCCGGTCGAGAGCATCAACGGCCAAGCCGTACTGAGCAGTTCCTTGAAATCCTGGATCCTCGATCGGTTCTCCACGTTGTATCCTGCTGCAACTTTGCGTCGCAAATGTGTAGTTATCGTACCCGCTCAAGCTTGGTCACTCGGCCCGTCCGCACCCATTCGGCTACGAGGATATCGCCGTTTCGATCGAAGCAGGCATCGTGAGGATGGACGAATTTGCCATCGATCCACAACGATTCGTCCTCTCGAACCCCCTTGGTGTCGCGAATACGTTCGACGTCGCTCCCGAGTTGCGCAAGGACCTTATACTCTTGGTCCAGGAGCGATACGCGGGCCCCGAGTTCGGGGACCAAGAGGACCTGGCCTTGGCAATCGATGTTCGCAGGGAGTCCGAAACCGGGGATGGTTGCAAGGTACTTGCCGTCGATATCGAAGATCTGGAGTGTGTTGTGCGCTCTGTCGGTAACGACGATCTTGGGATTGGCCTCGTCTCGATCATCGATCCAGAGGCCGTGAGGGGTATTGAACTTTCCGGTCCCGTCACCTGCTCCACCGAAGGAACTTAGCCATTTGCCATCTTGATCGTAACGATGGATATGGAACGCACCGTAACCATCGGCCAGGAGAAAGCCACCTTTGGGTAGAAATGCGAAGTTTGTTGGCATGAAGCGATCTCTTCCCCAAACTTTCTTCGGTGCGTCGTATTCCTCTTGGTTGTAGATTTTGGACTCTTGGGGAGCCCTTTTGGACCATATCACTTCGCCATCGAGGGTCAGCTTGGAAAAGGCTTTGACTTGTTGGTAGGCCGATACATAGAGGAACTCCTCGGACCCTTCGCGTCGCACTTCGAGTCCGTGGCCGCCCCCTTGATATTGGCTGCCGAACGCGCGAATGAATTTGCCTTGGTCATCGAAGACGAAGATCGATGGGTGATCTTTGAGTTCCTCACGGCCTTCGTGAATGACGTAAATGCGGTTTTGGGAATCGACGGCGACGTTGTGCGTGGTTTGCCAAGAGTACTCGCTAGGGAGTTTGACGTGATGGTGTTTGACTCGGTATTGGTAGTCGCCCGAGCCGGTCATGACTTCGGTATCGAAATGCCGCACGGCGGCACCATGGGCAAGGCCCGCTCCGAGATTCGGGAGCTGAGTTGCAGCAGCGACCGCAGCCGATCCGATCGCAGCATTCTTGATAAACCATCGACGAGAGGAGTTTTTGGCCATCACATCACCTGTTTTTTGGGACATCGAGTCCATGGTTTGCAAATTCGTAGCATAAGAGCCCACTTGCGCTCGCGGATGGGGACGGATTGTCTCACAAGAGGGTGGGAGGTGCAATTGCTCCCACCGGTTGCGGTGGCTTCAGGCGCTGATCGATTGGGGACAATCGATCTACCAAGATGGTAGAGCCATTGTCCCCAATGGCTCCGGAGGCCGCGCAAGCGGCGGCGTCTTGGGTTTTTCCGCTGTTGGTCTTGTTGGTTGCGGTGGTTTAGGACGCTGATCGATTGGGGACAACCGATCTACCAAGATGGTAGAGCCATTGTCCCCAATGGCTCCGGAGGCCGCGCAAGCGGCGGCGTCTTGGATTTTTCTGCTGTTGGTCTTTCTGGTTGCGGTGGCTTCAGGTGCTGATCGATTGGGGACAATCGATCTACCAAGGGCGAATTGGCTGAACGAAGAACAGACGGCGTTTGGGCCGGTATGGGTTCAGAGCCATGCCATCGAACGTAGGGTGAGCGTAGTCGAATCCGATGGCACGGTAGTGCCGCAAAAGCTCATCGCGAGCTTCGGATTCCTTTCTGGCACGCTCAACTCGGTACTCCTTGGACGCCGAGGGTTCGAAACGCTGCTTTCCCGGAAGGGTTTTTTCGGATTTCGAAGAAGTGTCGTTTGCCGATGGGAAATTGCGAAGTTCGCCTGGGCTAGAGGTATTCGCATCGTTATCGCTCTGGGGTTGCTGACAAAAGCCCGTTGCGGCAAGACCGAGCCACAAGGTGTTGGCCAGAAAAGCAGGTCGAAGGGTCGGTCGGTACATGATCCAAGTCCTCAGGGCAGGGGGGAGTTTTCCGTTGCGATCCGATGGTCGAGGTATCGCTAGACGTCATGCCATAGAGGATCGACCTTCGAGCCTCCTTCGATCCTGCTTATTCAGGCCGGAGGCCAAGCGCGGATATCAAGCTATCCTCAAAATCTAGAAATGCGTTAAACTTGGAACGTCTTTTTTTGGGACTTTGCACGTGATTCAGCGAGCAATGCTCCTTTGCATGCGAATCCTTTCACCGGACATTCATCCTATGCTCGACCGAAAATATGTGGTAGAGAACGCCGAAGCGGTCAAACTCAATTGCCTCCATCGCGGGGCCCAAGCCGACGTCGATCGGATCATCGCCTTGGAAATGGAGCGTCGGGCCAAAATGGCGGAGGTTGAGGAATGGAATCGTCAGGCCAATGAGGTCAGCGCTCAGATCGGCAAGGTTCCGGCCGAGCAACGCGAGGAATACAAGGAACGAGGACGGGGGCTCAGGGCCTCAAAGGAGCAGTCGCAGAAAGACCACGATGCCCTGGATCGTCAGATCGACGATCTCCTTGCGCGCGTTCCGAATATGACCCATCCGTCGGCCCCGATCGGCAACGATGACAACGCGAATCTCGAGATCGCCCGGGGATCCACACCGATCACCCAATTCGATTTCAAGCCAAAAGATCACTTGGAACTCGGCCAGCAACACGACATGATCGACTTCGAGGCAGGGGCTAGGGTTGCGGGAGCAGGATTCTACTTCTTGAAGCGCGATGCGGTCCTTTTGGAGCTGGCTTTGCAGCAGTTTGTCGTAAGCCATCTGGCCAAGAAGGGGTTTATTCCCGTCTCGACGCCCGATGTGGCCAATACCGATATTCTCCATGGGATTGGGTTCATCCCACGAGGTCCAGAGACCCAGATCTACAGCATCGAGAACACAGAATTGAACTTGGTCGCCACCGCCGAGATCACGCTCGGGGGGATGTACCACAACCAGGTTTTGGAAGCAGAGCAATTGCCGTTGAAGTTGGTCGGGATCAGCCATTGTTTCCGAACGGAGGCAGGTGCCGCAGGCCGAGCTTCCCGAGGGCTCTATCGCGTGCATCAATTCACCAAGGTGGAGATGTTCGCCTTCACGCTTCCGGACCAAAGCAGCGCGGTTCATGAAGAGCTCCGAGGGATCGAGTGCGAGATTTTTGACGCTTTGGAGATCCCGTTTCGCGTGGTCGATACCGCAACGGGCGATCTAGGCGGGCCAGCTTATCGAAAATACGACTTGGAAGCCTGGATGCCTGGCCGGGGCGACGGTGGTCAGTGGGGCGAGGTCACGAGCACATCGAACTGCACCGACTATCAAGCCAGGAGATTAAATATTCGTTACCGCACGAAGGGCGAAAAAGGAACACACTTTGCGCATACCCTTAACGGAACGGCTGTGGCCATCAGTCGCGCATTAATTGCATTGATGGAAAACCATCAACTGTCGGACGGCTCGATTAAAATTCCGAAAGCTTTGATTCCCTGGGTGGGCAAAGAGCGAATTCAATAGCCGCTCCGGGGGAGCGAAAACGCCGTTTTCCCTGTCTTTTTGACGGGGACGCAATGAAATAAAAAAGCGAACAGGTTTTCGGAAAGAAAACAAGATAAAAAGTTCCTGCCGTTGTGGCCTCTGGTCGAAAGATACGTTATACTTCAACGAAGACATCCGACGCGATTGTTCGAATCAAGACGAACGATTTGAAGACGAGTCAGTATCAATAAAAATTAAACTTGCCTCACCTAGCAGTGGTTGGATTTCGGGCGTGACCAACTGTTGTTAGGTGGGGCTTTTTCTTTTCCTAGTCGGGTTCTCCGGCAAGTCCTTCCTGGGTGCTTTCGATCGACTCGCAGAGAGTCATAAGCATGGCAGCATAGACCCTTTCGAGCGACCGGTATTCGGCGTCCTCGGCTTGGAACTGAACCAGGATGGTTTGGTTTGGAAGTCCTATAGCGATCAGTTCGGTATGGACGAGCATGTCGAGGTAGTAGAAGTACATTTCGCGACCGATGGCGTCGGCGAGGATGCCTGGGTGGGAGTCTTCTTGGGGCGAGAAGTCTTCGCTTTCGACGTTATCGTAGTCGACGGAGATCAGTTGGGTGACTTGCTCGATGGCTTGTTCGGCAGAGGTGGATGGATCGAAGCCGATGACTGATAGGAACGCGGTAGCGGGGCTTTGGATTTGGAATCCCACCACTTGGTCGTCCTGGACATCTTCGGTCAGGGTCCAGTTGTCTGGGTAGGTTACACTGAGTCCTAGTGCGCGGTGGATTTTTGGCATGGTGTGCTTGAGGGCTAAAGAGATTTGCTTGTGCGGGCAGGCGGGGTCCCCTTCCAGCGATGATGGACCCACCAGTATTGTTCGGGTCGGGCGCGGATCGCCTTCTCGAGGCAGCGATTGTACCACTGGGTTATTGAGACGATGGAGTCGGGGCAATTTTCGCTTCTCGGATCGGCGATTCCGAGGATGGTCATTTCGAAGTGGAGTGGTTGGTCTTTGCGGATGTTCGAGCAGACCATCATGGGCGCGCCGCTCGAGAGAGTAAAGAGAGCCAGGGCTTTGTGGCACGAGGCCATTTGGCCGAGGAATTCGACCCAGCAGCCTTTGGGGCCTCCGTATTGATCGGCCAGCAGCGACAGAGCGCCCCCTTGGGCCAGGATCGCCTCGACTTGGCCCGACGAACCGGACTTGGCAAGCATGAATTGTCCGCCTGAGGATCGGAAGCGATCGATGTAATCGTGGACAAAGCCGTTATCGAGGGGTCGGGCGATGGTGGTCGTCGAGATTCCTATAAGGCCTGTGACAAAGCCTGCGAGTTCAAAATTTCCGAAGTGGCCCGAGACCATGACTTTGGGGCGTGGATCCAGGGCGAGCTTGAGCATTTCTCTGCGGTCGGGCAGTTCGAAGTGGTCGTACCAATTTTCTCGGTGGATTTTTCTCGGTGCGTGAGCGACCTCGCAGAGCATCAGGACCAAGTGTTCCCACATCTGCTCTTGGGTCTGATTGGTTTTAGCTTCGGGCCATTCGGGGAAAACGCGTTGAAGGTTGCTTTGGACCAAAGCGTGTCGGATTCGAATCACTCGGCTCATGAGCGTTCCGAGCAGTTGCGCGAGCCGTTCGCAGCGATCGAGCGGCAGAGACTGGATCAGGGCGACGATCAGCCGAAATCCCCAGTAGGCGAGTCGATCCTTCCACGAGTACGATTGATGGCCGGCAGCCTCCATGCTCAGGATGCCTTTCTTGGTTTGGGGGGGACTTAGGCGGTCTTGGGCTCGTGCGACTCGGCAGTCAGGCTCGCTGGGATCATCTTACGGGGCTCAACCCGAAAGCTCGTCGCAGCAGACCGATTTGGCCTGAGTGGATCGACTCGTGCAAGGGGCAAAAGAGCAACGCGCCGAGTTTGATCGGGTAGGCCGCATAGGGCATCTCGGTCGGTTCGAGGAGCAATTCGGCGGGAGCTTGGCTGATAAACCCCATCGAATTCAAGTGGATCCGTTCGAGCAAGCCGAGCATGGTTTGGCGGTCCGGATGGGGACTTGGATCGTCCGAGGGTTTTGTACCCCGGGAGTAGCGTTTTCGAAACCAGCCGGGCATGAGTTCGACGTCCCCTTCGGCTCGCCCGCGTTGGCGAAAGAGCATCAGGCCGTACTGGGCGACGGCAAGGTGCCCGATTTGCCAAGCAAAATGGGTCGGGGTTCCTTGCGGCTCGCGTTGCCAGAGTTCTTCGGGCACGTCGGCAAGGAGTCCCAGGGTGTATTTTCTGGCGAATTCCATCTGCCCAAGGGTCGAATCCCGCATGGCGATGGCCGCATCGGGAGAGGGAATGGTGACTGGAATTTCCATAAGAAATATTTTGACTCTTAGCGAAACGACATCGAAATCCATGGGTTACAATGCTCACCGGCGAAGTGGGCAAGGCCGAAAAAGGACCATGCAATCCACTTCGGAAATCCTATAATCGCTTGTGTTACCATTTTTCTCAATCGGGGTTAAGGCCATGCCAATGAAGAAACTTATGTCGAGGTTCGCTCTTTCTGTCGGCTTGGTCAGCACCCTGACCTTTTCGGCCATGGCGCAGGATCCTGCAGGGCAGGGGGGTGGTCGAGGTCAAGGCGGCGGCCGCATGATGATGGGCGGCATGGGCGGTATGGGGGGCGGGGTCACGGGCCTGCTGATGATGAAAGAAGTCCGCGAGGAGCTCAAGCTCGACGAGGACCAAGTCGCCGAGCTCGAGGAATTGGGCAAGGCGATGATGGAGTCGATGAAAAACATGCGTCCGCAGGGCGGAGGGGGTGGTCAGCCTCCGAATCCACAAGATATCCAAGCGATGATGGCAAAGGTTCAAAAGGCCAACGAAGAGAACGAAGCCAAGGTCGAGGAGATCCTCGATCCAAAGCAATTCGACCGACTCGTCGGCTTGTACATCCAAAGGGCCAATCTTCAATCGCTGAATACCAAGTTGGTTGCCACTCGGCTTGGAATCACCGAAGAGCAAAAGACCAAAGTGGCTGAAATCAACAAAGCCAATGGCGAGAAGATGCGAGAGAAGATGCGAGAGCTGTTCCAGGACGGATTCGGTCCAGACGCCCGCGAGAAGATGGGCAAGATGCGAGACGAAGCCGACGCGAAGATCAAGGAAATCTTGACCGCCAAGCAGAAGGAAGACATGGAGGCTCTCAAGGGAGCTGAGTTCAAATTCCCAGAGCCTCAGTGGCGCGGTGGACCCGGCGGTCCTGGCGGAGCTGGCGGACCTGGCGGTGGGCGAGGAAACCGTCGTCCTGGTGGCGACGGCAACTAGCCAGCGATCTAGCTAGACAGCGATCTAGCTAGCCAAGAATCGCAACAGCAACGGCAACTACGAACTCGGAGGAAGCCTCGACGATTTGTCGAGGGCTTCGTCGATCGTTGTGACCTCGACATAATGTTTGCGTAGCGATGGGTTTTTCTGAAACCATGTCGCTACGAGTCCAAGCGATTCGTGGGGCAAAGAGTATTTGAACTCCACTTGTTCCTCGGACTTGAACCAAGTCTCTAGCGCATCCCTCTTGGTATCGGCTGACTTCGGTTGCTTCGATGCTTTCTTCGAGGTCGCCTTGGTCGAGGAGCGCTGTGCGATCGCGTACTGCACACCCCCGGATCGCATCAGGTACAAAATGCCATCTTTTGGAAACCTAGACCCGCCGGTGGTCTGAACCCAGTAGATGCTCGGCGGATTGCTCGAGGCCTTCTGAAGCTGCCTGAGTTTGCCGTAGAGCCATTTGAGGATCGCCGAATCTTCGTGCAATCGAGCAGCCCGTTCGAACTGTCTCCGCTCGATTGCCGAGTCCATCTGTTCGATCATTTGAAGATGGATCTTGGCCGACTCGCCGCGCATCCAAGCTCGGGCCATTTGCTCCTGCGTTTGGTAATCGGTTCGAAGCGAATCGCTCAGGCACGGGGCAAGGCAGGTTCCTAATTCGGCCCGCAGGCAGCCGGCTCGCTCCGGAAGATCAAAAAGGGCAAGCTGGTTCGAAAAGAGCATGGGAGTTTTGCTTGAGCAATCCCGCAGCAGAAAGTATCGGTTTAGGATTTCGGCTGCTCGATAGAGTTTCGTCGATCCATAGAACGGGCCTCGGGAGATCGAGGCGCGGGTGTCCCACTGGCGGGTGACGTAGAACGACTCGGCTGGACCGCGTCCGAGGTTCAGGTAAGCCGGTTGGCTTCGATTGGGCATTCCGATGACGTTGAGAGTCGGCTGCCAAGTGCGAATCAGTGCTTGTTCGCGCAGCAGGGCCGCGAATTCACTGGGCTGAGTTTCCCAGACAATTGCCCGGGCTTGCTTGAGAATATGCCCTGCCTTTTCGTCCTTGGCTCCCGGCAAGAAATAGCTCAGGAGTCGCGAGCGAAGGGCTTTGGATTTACCGACATAGACCAAGCGACAGAGAGGATCGAGGATTCCGTAGACACCTGGCGTGTAGGGAACGAATTGCTGGACGAGGCCTTTGAGCTCCTTTTGAATCGAAGCAGTGCTTTTTAAGTCCGTCGCATCGATGCGAGCGAGTCCTGCGGCGCAGTGTTCAAGCGACGGATCGCTCAGCAGGGGATCGGGTCCGAAATCGACGAACGCATCGGTCCATTTTGCGGCCGTTTTGCTGGCGGTTTTGCAAGGTTCTGGCGACTCCATGCCTACCTTTCGATCGACTCGCATTGACCGAGTGCCACGAGAAGATGCTTCTTCTCGTACTCAGAGGGGATCTAGTATAGCAATCAGTCCCATGGGTCTGCAAGTTACCCCGAACCGCCTCGATCAACACGATCCGCATCGCCGCAGTTCAAACGGCCATCGAGTACGAGTACCGTCCGCCGCGGCGGACGGAGTACCGCTTCGCTGAGTACGAGTACGACGAAATCCGATGCGATGCACGAGTACTTGTTTGACCATGATCGACTTGACGCTTATCGCCTTTCGAGCACGAGCACGAGCACGAGCACGACGATCAGCCAGAACCAAGGGTTGCACCGAAGTCTTCGATCGTTCGTTTTTTGGCTTGCGCCAGAGCCAACTCCTTGGCTTAGCGGATCGCAAACGATCTGGCATGGAGTAAGAACATCGTGCTCGTGCTCAGTGAAACGGTGCTCGTGCTCGTAATCGAGGGGGGCTAGTATAGCAATCAGTCCCATGGGTTTGCAAGTTACCCCGAACCGCCTCGATCAACGATCCGCATCGCCGCAGTTCAAACGGCCATCGAGTACGAGTACCGT
>QWPJ01000237.1 GCA_003671195.1 Planctomycetota bacterium | reverse complement strand
GCCAGGGCAGCATCAGGGATCTACATCCAGGAGCAAGACGGAGTGACGATCGATCGGATCTCGACGACGATCCAGCGAGTGAACTTCAACTCGACTTCGGTGGGCTTGCCGCAGACCCTTGAGGATCTTACCACTACGAGCAACGGTCCTGTGAAGCTTCAGAGTCTCTCGGGAAGCATCGTCGTTCGGGCGGGGACTGCGGGGACCGATGGAATCACCGCCAACGGAAGCGGAGATGTTCTGCTGGAAACGGTCAACGGTGGGGACATTACAACCCACTCGGGCATTTCAAGTGGTACAGGAAGTATCACGCTTGATGCGGCCGGTGCCCTTGACCTCAAAGGCATGGTGCAAACCCTTGGTACAGGTTCGATTCAGCTTGCCTCGGGCACGAACACTTCGATCGAATCGATCCGCACTCTTGGGAATGTGCAGATTCTTTCCGGAGGGGATTTGACCCTTGGGAGTATCGATGCGGGTAATGGTCGAGTCTACATGCAGGCGATTGGGAGTATATCGGATAGGGATACAACTTCTAATTCGACTTCGGTGATTGCAGGTTCCTTGGCGATGAGAGCTGGCGGCAAGATTGGCGACAGCGATACGGGAGCCCCCGACGGCAGTAACCGCAACGCGATCGGCACTCAGGTTTTGACGCTTGCTGCGGAGGCTGCCACTGGGATTTATATTCAGGAACGCGACGGGCTTACAGTCGATTCGGTGATCGTTTCGAGCCAGCGGGTGAATTTTAATTCGACGCGAACCGCGCAAGTTCGGGTGTTGGAGGATTTGACGACGACGAGCGATGGGCCGATCAAATTGCAGAGCCTAGCTGGAGATCTCGTGGTCAATGCTGGGACGATGGGGACCAGAGGGATTGCGGCCGATGGAAGCGGTGATGTTTTGTTGGAGACCGTTCAGGTTGGATCCATCATCACGAATGCCGTGGTGATGAGTGATCAGGGCAATATTACGGTGAACTCTGCGGATTCGTTGCAAGTTGTCGACCGTTTGAGGACAGGCGTATCGGGTACGATTTATTTGAAGTCTCAGTCCGATGTGGCTGTGGGGAGCCTTGAAGCAAACAACGACATCGCCGTCATCGCGGGAGGAAATATTACGCTTGGCCGGTTGAATGCTGGGAGCGGAGTTGTTTACCTTGAGGCTGCCGGTAACATTCTGGATTCCGATCCGAGTGCCCAAACGATTCATATCTCGGCTTCGGCATTGGCGATGAGGGCGGGAGGGAAAATTGGTGATTCGGACTTAACCTATCCTCAGGATTCGAACCGCAATGCGATAGTCACCCGAGTCGGATTGATTGCTGCTGAGTCGGCAAATGGAATGTATGTATTGCAGCAAGAGGGTGGAATTGTTGTCGATACGGTTTCGGTGGGGGTCAAGCAAGTCAATTTCAATTCGACCTTGGCCGATCGTTCGGAGACACTTGAAGATTTGGTCACGACGGCCAATGGTCCGATCAAGCTTCAGAGCATCTCGGGGGATATTTTGGTCAGGGGTGGCACTGCAGGGACTTTGGGAATCCGAGCCGATGGGACAGGCGATGTTCTATTGCAGACCGTACTGAACGGCACGGTGATCACCCAAGCTCAAGTGCAATCTAGGACTGGGAATATCACGATCGATTCGGTAGATGCATTGCAGGTGAGGGATCATCTCAGAACGAGCAATCCGGGTAGGATCTATTTGACATCCCGAGGTGACGTGACGGTCGAGGCGCTCAATACAGGAAATGTAAACCTGGCGATCGTATCGGATCAGTCGATTCGCTTGGGTGATATTCAGGCTGGAACAGCGAGGGTTTACTTGCAAGCGTCGAAAGACATTCTCGAGGCTGACCCGAGTTCCGAATCGATCAATCTATCGGCCAGTGCTTTGGCGATGAGTGCAGGGGGACGGATCGGGGGCTCGGATTTGACTGGACCCTTGGAAAACAACCGCAATGCGATTGGGACCAAAGTCGACCTCTTGGCGGCACGATCTGTCGAAGGCATCTACATCCGAGAGGCAGATGGACTGACGGTCGATACGGTGCTTGTCTCGAGCTCACAAGTGAATTTCAACTCTTCGCAGAGCGACCGATCGCAGGTTCTCGAGGACCTGACGACCACCGGTAGTGGCCCTATCAAACTGCAGAGTGTTGCGGGAAACATTCAAATCAATAGCGGGAGCACAGGTCCCCACGGCATTCTATCTGCGGTCGCTGGCGATGTATTGCTGCAGACGATCGACAGTGGAACGGTAATCCTCAATGGAGTCGTTCAAAGCGAGTACGGGGACATCACGATCCAATCGAAGGATCATCTTGTTCTTGGGGACCGTATTCGATTGGGTGGACCGCCTCGATTAGGAACGATTTATCTTGCATCCCAACAGGATGTGACGATTGAGTCTTTGATGACAAACGACTCGAATCTTTGGGTTCAAGCTGGCCGCGATATTGTATTGGGGAGCATTCAAGCCGGTGCAGCGGGTGTTTATCTCGATGCGCAGCGGGATATTGTCAATGGAGCGATCGTACCGGTTGTCAACGTTTCGACCCGTGGAGTCTTGGCGATGCGAGCCGGTTCGGAAATCGGCGAGATATTCACCCAAGTCGATACCTTGGCCGCAGTGGCAGCCGATCGAATCACCATCACCGAAATCGATGGAGTCACCATCGGTGCTGTGCAAGTTGCTGTTGAACAAGTGCATTTTAATTCCTCACAGACCGATCGCGTTTCGGTCTTGGAGGATTTGACGACGAGCAACGGGGGTACGATCGCTTTGCGCAATTTCACCGGCGATATCATCGTTGATTCAGGACGATTACCCGGTACTGGGATTTCTGCAGATGGTGCGGGAGACATCGTCTTAGTGACCATCGATTCGGGTCATATAATCCTTCGAGGAGATTTGGTTTCAGGAACTGGAGATATTTCGTTAGGAGCCAAAGATAGCGTACTGATCGGTGCGATGATCAGAACCTCAGGTGACGTTGTTCTAGAGAGCGTGCGGGGGGCGATTGCCGAGTTGAATTCGTCTGCAAGAGTCGAGGCGGACGAACTGACGCTTCGGTCAGCGAGCTTTGCTCACCTCCACGATACGACCGTCAATCGATTGACAGCCAGGACCTTGAGCAACGCCTTGCTGAGTTCCTGGCAGGAGTTGGATGTGCAAGCCAATGCGCAAGGAGACGATTTTGTCGATGCGCTTGGGACGGTTTCTCAGAGCATCAAGGATGCGCTGCGAGAGCAATATCGCTACATCGATCGCTATGAGAACATCGGCTATTCGTTGTATGTCGTCAACAGCAAAGCGCTCACGATCGATTCGGCAGTTGCGGGAATCCTCCCAAGCGGGCAAGGGCAATCCGACAAGCCGGGAATCTATATTCAAACACGTTCAGGGGATCTCATCGTCGAGGATGCGATCGTATCGAGCAGCACAAGCACTGAGGCTGGCGGAGTCGTGTTGGTCAGTGGTTCGAAGGTTGTGCTTGGTAGTACGGCAACGCTTCAAAGCAACTCCATTCAAAATGGTACGATCCATGGACAACGAATCAACGATGTCGATTTGAAAGCGAGGATCTTCGACGCTCTGGAAAAACCTAATCCGGCAGGGGGGCTTTTCACTACGCGCATCGTTTCGCGGAATTCGTTCTCTGAATCGAATCTGCCCGAGGTCCCAACCTCTCCAGGACCCACCAAACGCAGCCTACAAGGAGTAGCGACCCATTTTGGTTCCGCCAACGAATCGGGATTCGATCTTTACATCGGATACGCCGATGGGAAGCTCGAATCGTTCGGAAAACAAGGGGACATCTATGTCCGTGATGCGGGAAGTGATCAACCCGTAGGATCCAAGCCTCAGTCGCTCGGACGCGTCGGCTACCTTGAGCGTTCCAATCCCTTCGATGTCGATTTCCTAAACAGCGTTCAGGAGCTTCCGACCGACGTGGTGATCCGAAGATCCGAAGATTTCTTCATTTTCCAGAAGGAACCGCCAGTAGGTTTTGACAATTTCAATCCGCCTAACGGTGCTCCATCCACGTCGACTGGTTACTATGACTTGACCGTACAGACCCATCGGGTTCCCGATGTGATTTCCGAAGGTGCCGACAGTGGCTTGCCGATGCCACCGGCGCCAGAAACACAAATTCCGACGTTCAGCCAACCCGAACCTTATACAGTCCGCGAGACGCCTACGGTTGCGACCGAATCCCCCGAGTACGAGGACCAGCCCTATCAAGAGCGCAGCACTCGAATTGTCGTCAAGCGACTCGTGGTGAGCATTGTCGAGGAAGTCAGAGGGGAGTTTAAAGAGCAAGAGGCGACGAAAGAAAGTCGAACCGATGAAACCGAGGAGATTTTGATCCCTGAGGGGCTTCTGAGCGGCTCTGATCAATTGTCCCAATCGGACTTGCGCAAGATCCGGGAATATCTCAGGCTCCAGCCGGGCACTCGGCAGGGTCGCTACGAGATCACGATCGAGACCTCGGATGGGACCCAAGAGGTTGTCGATCGGTTCACCATCGGTACAGAGCCCCGTGGGGCAAATCCAACCATTCCGCTAGATAATCCCCCCAACGAACCGTCCAAGGGGGAATCCCAGAAGGGGGAATCCCAGAAGGTGGAATCCCCAGAGGGGGATCAGGAATCCAAAGCGAAGGAAAATGATGGAAAACCATCGAATTCAAACGACCAGTCACTATACTTGGAACCAGGAATTCCAACGTCGATAGTCCCTTCGGAGCTTCGACACGAGCAGGCGAACGACCAAGCTTGGAGTCTCGTCTTGGGATCACTGTGGCTGGCTCGCAAGCCCAATAGCTTGAACGTTCCGCCGCCGACGGATTACTCGGTCCTTGCTAGGCGTCTGCGAAGATTTCGGTCTCCAAATCAAAGATAACCAATGAGTAAAGCCAACGATCATTCGCAAAAGGACTCCCAAGAGAATATTTCGGACAAGGATCAACCGTTGGACATGACGGTTGACCTCGATGCGATTGCATCCCGAGAGCTCGGATCCGAACCCTCGACCTCGCGAACTGAAGGAGTGACGAGCATAGATATTTCGAACATCTCTGATTTCAATCAGACGATGGATTTATCTCCTTCGATGCCGTCGATCGAATCCGGAACGATGGACTTTGAGGATGCCAACGATCAGACCATGGATCTTTCAGATCTGCCAAACCAATATGCAGACGGTACGCGAATGATTGCCCCGTCGATGGCTCCATTTCAGGGCAAGGTCTTTGGAGATACAAGTGGTACGGGGGCCGATGGAACTCCGTCCGAGGCTGAGGTCCCAGAGGATGGAACAAAAATCATCGGTGCGGATCAGAGCGGCCAAGATTATACGATGGACATCGATTCGGCCCCCTCGATGAGTTCCTCGAGTTCTCTTTCGGGTGGATCCCTGGCCGATGATGGCACGATGCTTTTGAGCGATAGCCAAGCTGGTTCTAAAGTGGGTTCCCAACTTGGGTCCCAACACGGATCATCGAGTATCGACGGAAAATCTTCCTACGATCAAACGATGGATCTGAGCGAGTCGGCTTCAGACTCCAAAAATGCAAGCGAAGTCAAAAGCTTAGTGACCGGTAATCGGATGGGTCAATCGATCCGAACCGGTGGGCCAACGAATTCGAAATCCATCGGGGATTCCAAGCAGTATCTTCAAGCCGAGCGAGCCAAGGCATCCGATGCGATCTACGAGCGGCTGACGGATCGTAGGATTTCTTATACGGTCGATTGGAACGACGATACGGCCGACTATCAGATCAAAAAGAAAAACGACTCCAAAACAGGCAAGATCGATCTGCACGTGCTGGGTAAGGGTGGAATGGGGCTGGTCTATCTAGCTACCCAAAACTCCGTCAAACGCTCGGTAGCTCTTAAGGTCATTCGCCAGGACAAGCAGAGCGATTCCTTCATCAAGCAGTTTTTCTACGAAGCGGAAATCACCGCAGGTTTAGAGCATCCGAATATCACCCCTGTCTATGAACTCGGGCGCACCAAGGAAGGGGTTTGCTTTTATTCGATGAAGTACATCCAAGGGAACCCTTGGGAAAAGAAGATTCGTGACAACTCGATCGATGAAAATCTCGAGATATTCGATAAGCTCTGCGATGCGATTGCCTTTGCCCATAGCAAAGGCATCCTTCATATGGATATCAAGCCCGACAACGTGCAACTCGGGGAGTTCGGCGAAGTCTATGCGGTCGATTGGGGGGTGGCTAGCGACCTGAAACGCCCCGATTCCATTCGCTGCGCGGGGACTTGGCAATGGATCAGTCCTGAAGTCGCACGCGGGGATAAATCCAAGATTGGTAAGGGAAGCGATATCTACCTATTAGGTGGAATCCTCTTTCAGATCATCACAGGGCATCATCCTCGGTTGCCCAAGGAATCCAACGAGAAGATGGGGCAAGCGGCCTTGGCCAAAGCCGCACAGAACAACTTGATCCAACCGACCGACTGCAAGGATCCGATGGTGGCAGTCGCTCTGCGAGCTCTGGAAAGCGACCCCAAAGAAAGGTATGCGAAGGTCGATGATCTGCAGACCGCGATCCATGCCATCCAGAAGGAACGAGCCAATATCAAAAGCAGCCAAGAGCTTACGCAAAAGTCCATCGTCTTGGGCTCCGAGGCCATCGAGCAAGGAGACTACGATCGCTTCAACCGCTCCTTGTTCGGCTTGAAAGATGCCATCGAACTCTGGGATGAAAACCCCGACGCAACACCTGAGCTCAACAAGGTTCGGCTGGCTTATGGCCAATGCGCATTCGATAAGGGAGACTACGATCTGGCGATCCAGACGCTCGATCGAAGCGAGGCTCAAGAGGACGAGCTCTACCAGAAAGCCGAATTGGCCCAAACGGCAGTCAAACTCCGAGCCCAACGCTTCCGACTGCTCCGCAACGCGTTCATTGTCTCGCTGCTCATCGGTAGCGGTATCGTCGGATTGTTGTGGTGGCAAGCGGAACACGCTAGGGGAGAAGCAGAACTCGCGAAGGATGACGCGGTGGCGGCCAAAGAAAACGAAGCTAGTCAACGAAAAATTGCAGTGGAGGAGAAGGACAAAGCAGAAAAATTGCAAATAGCGGAAGCTGCTCAGCGGAAAATAGCAGAAAACGCAACCAAAGTAGCCAACGATGCGAAAATTGTGGCTGAAAACGCGCAAAGGCAAGCTGTAGTAAGCAAAGACATAGCGGTTAACGAACGCCGCAAAGCCGAATTGCAACTCGCCAAGACTCAGCTTGCTGAGATCACCTCCAAGCTCGGACTGGCTCGCTCCAGGATCAACGAATCGAACCCCAGTGGAGCTTTCGGATTGCTCACGAGCATCGATGATGTGCTGGAGAAACTCAAAGCGGAAAAGAAAGAGGCTCGAAGTAAGCAAGATCCGCCGACTCAAACCACCGATGACAACGCGTTGATCACGCAACTACCCGATCCGGACAACTGGGCTAAAAACCGGATCTTGCTCCTTGCCAACGCCGACCTCAAGGGGGTCAACCTGACGACCCAAGCTGATTTCCAGTCCGGATCCTCGGCGTTCGCTTTGGATTCCAATCGCTCCGGATTGCTTGTCGCAAATCCGACCGGTGAAATCTACCGAGTCGCTCTCGACGGTACCGATCCGCAGAAAATTTGGGAAGTCAAAAACAAAGAAACTTGGATCGACTCCAATGTCAAATCCGTCCGACGCATCGTCCCGTCTCCCGATGGAACCCGAATCTACCTTGCTCTCGACCGAGAAACCGAACCTGTAGTCTTCGTCGATTTGAAAACCGGAGAGTTATCCCCCTATGACAATGAGATACCACGAACCGGCAAACTTCTCGCCTTGAGCCCCATTTCCCGCCACATCGCGACGACGCAACCAAAGAACCTGTGGTACACAAAGAACCAGCCCGGTGCCAAAGGCAATAACGTGCCGACGAACGAGGAGACCATCCAAATCCAATGGCTCTCAGACGAACTGATTTTGGCACTGATCAAAAACGGTGGAAGGTACTACTTAAAGCTGATCGCTCCATTTGCTGGCGGGGTATCGGACGACTCAAGACCGATCTTTGTCGAATACCTTGCCCCACTCAAAGACGAAGTGATTCAATTTGCTCTGCTCGACAAGCAGATGCCAGAGGTGGTCTCGCAATTCTCTAAACAATCCTTCGACAAAGCGATTGCTAAAATCAAAGCTGAAAAAGATCCAAATAGACCACTAGGCTCTCCTTTTATCGATATCCTCGAATCACTCCACTTCGTTTTCGGTCAAGCCAACGGGAACTTGGTCCAAGCTCGGTTAAAAATCCAGAAGCCTAGCAATGAGGAGTCTAGCAAGCAGGAGCCTAAGAAATCGATCGCTCCAGAGCTTTGGGAATTCGTCGAACGGTTCCCGCTACAGAAAAAACACGTGCATGCCATCCAGGAGATACTCGTCGAAGAAAATCCACCAAACTCTTCGGCGACCAATCCAACCAGCAGCAGGAAAATGATCACACGTGCTGCCAAAGAGCAGTCGGTTCAAATTTGGACTCTGTCCGAGAGCGTCACCAACGAGCCGAACGCAAAAGAGACAGAGGATATCGCAGTCAGATCCCAGGTCCAGCAAGTCTTTCGGATTTCTCATCTGCATTCGCTCACTGCAGGACCCTTGAAAGAGGATTCCGAGGACAAAGGAATTCTCTTTGCTCGCTTCGACCGAAACGGAGACGTACTAACGATCAATTCCGAACTCATCGCCGACCGATTGAACGTTGCCGAGCAAATCGAACGAATCCGAATCGGCTTGGAGAATCCCTTTGATGCTGCCGAGGCTTTTGAGGAATCCACTGCCAAATGGTTATTCAACAGGCCAAACGACCACCGAATTCTCTCGATCGATGGCCATGGAGTCGCGGCTCTGTATGATCCTAGAAGCAACCATCAGGATAAAAAGGTTGATTTCGGGCAGAGAGTTTCCTCGCTGAAAATCCGACAGTTCTTGAGCGACGAATCGAATGCAAAAAAGAATATTCAAATCAAGGAAGTCAAAAACGATTTTCAATTTTGGGGACATAGTCCATTTGCGAGAATCGAGCATGTTGCCTTTAGTCCAGATGGAAATACCGCATTGAGCTTAGCGACCGTGGACGGAAAAAATTCTGTCTATGCAACGGCTCGTGATACCGATAGCCGCCCTGAATCCCTCACGTTTTCTGAAATCTGCTTGTGGGATGTCAAAAATCGACAGTGGCTCGATCGCTTCGCCTTCGAATCCCAAGTGAAGATCGACCGGCTAAGTCCCATCGATGAGAACCGCTTCGTGTTTGGAAACACCGAAACGCTCATGCTTGTCGAGCGACAGGTCTCCTCGCGTCTCTCGGACGAGCATTCCTCGAAGGCAGTTCATTTCTGCATCAGGAACCCCGAGTATCCCTACCAAGCCTACTTCCGCGTCGATGGATTCGAAGGCGTCTGCTGGATCGGAAACATCCCCGCGGAGAATGTCGAGGACGAGTCCAAGCCGACATGGTTTGATCTCGAATCGAATCGACTGGTCGTCATTCCACGTCCCGTTGCGGGTTGCTGGAGCAGCGATGGAACTCGCCTCTATGTGCTCGATACCAAGGGTAATGTAATCCGATACGACTTCGATCCGCTTAAGGGTATCTTGTCCTCCCCGCTTGAAACCGCTTCGGTAAAAACAGATTCATCGAGTCGATTGGAGGCAAACAGCGAGCTTCAGTTCATCAATGAAGTTTCCCTCGTCAGCCCGCAGGCAATCTACATGGGAATTGCTAAAACCGTCCAAGGGGAAAATGGGTGGTCCGACGAGCTATACATCGGTGCGATCGAACCACTTCAACGCATCCACAAACGGACGTCGTTCTCGAAACCTGTTCACGCCGTTTTTCACCAAAATCATTCGCCCAACTGGGTCTTAGATGCTGGAATTTCCCAAGATCAGCAAACGTTCAAAAAGAAGATCGACCAACTCTTTGAACTGATCAGCACCAACGAAGTTATCAAGAAAAAAGAAAACGGAATCGAAATCGGACACGAACCGAGCCAGGTCACTTGCGACGCGCAAGGCCAACTGCTGATCCTGCAGTACCCCAAGGCTGCTTTGTTCCTTTCACTCCAGGATGGGCAAGCCCCACGTTGGCACCGGCTTGATCGCGATTTCTCCGGTATCGAGTCTTTCGACCTTTCGCCCGATGCAAAGACCTTGGCCATCCGCGACGCGAAAGGACTCAACTTTTATCGCGTCGTCCAAAAGCCTGAGAACCAAGGGTTTGAACTCGAGCTCCTTGAATCTCCATTGCCAAACGGCGAACGCGTTGCGCATTTCGCATGGGATCCCCAAAGGGATTCGACCACCCTGGATCACTCGATGCGGTTTGCATGCATCCTTGTCGATAACACGGTACTCTATGCCCATAACGGCCAAACAAGCGATCTTGGGAAAATCTGCTCCATGCAAACCCAAGGTGACGACGACTCAGAGAAGAAGACATTGGTCCAACTTCAAGCCTCCGATGTCCAGCGCATCTGGTTTTTCCAAGAGATTCTGTCGGACAACACCGTAGATCCTCCCTCGAAAAGAACGATTCGATATCTGGTCTTGCAGACGATCGACAAGTCGCCAAAACCTCGGATCGTACGATTCATCAAGTTACCCGACCACGATCCGAGTGTCGTGGCCGAATCGGTCGATTCATCTATGCAACTGGTCAAGCAATGCGTCGATCTGGATCTCGGTCAATCGTTCACGGAAATCGTGCCAAACGAACATGGAGGAATCATCGCCACCGGAGATGAAGTCGGAAACGTCGCGGTTTATCTGGTCTCTCCCTACTGGGAGATTGCGAACCAAATCTTCGATGCCAACTCAGAAACGGACTCCTCGATTGAAGGTCTCAGTTTTGCAGAGCAAGGAGATACATTGGTGGTCTCGAATTCCAACAACCATCTGTTTGGGTTGCGGACCAAACCAACGACGCCTGAATCACCAGATTCCCCCCGCTCGACCGACTGAAGAATCGACGTCAACTCACCGGCAAAGATAAGAGCTACGTCGACCGCGCCGTGCTCGCTCCCATAGAAGCGGAACGGCGCATGCCGTCCGATGATGTAGTATGCAAACGTTCACTGGTGGGCTTGCGCCCAAGTTGCGAAATTTCATTTCGCTGGTGTCTGCCAGTCCTGGACTGCCGTACTTCGGAGTTGACCAATAAGCAGTATCGCTAGAAACACACATGCGATTTGATAGGCCGTAAGACCATAGAGCACCTTAGGCTCAGGCCGGATCCATTCGGTGATGAATCGATAAATCAGATATCCAATCAAGTAAAGCTTCAGGCGTTGGCCCGCAACCCATCGGCGATGCTCGAGCATCACCAAGACAATCAACGCGATCGAATGAAACAAGGTCTCGTAGAGTTGAACCGGGTGCCGCAGGTATTCCCCACCATCAGGGGCCGTCTTGAAGGCGACGCCCCAAGGCAAACTCGTCGGTATCCCGTAGCAACAACCACCCAGGAAACAACCGATCCGGCCGATGCTCAATCCCGCCGCAATTGGGACCGCAAATGCGTCCCCGGTTCCTTGACGAACACCAAGCCACGCCTTGGTCAACTCGACCGCAACATAACCACCGAAAATCCCCCCCAAGACCGTCTTGCCGTCGCTGAGCCAATGGGTCCATGGACTGAGCCCAGTCCAATCCCGCTCAAGCAAAAAAGGGAGCTTCGCCCCGATGAACGCACCGAGCAGGGCTGCCAACGATAAGAACCGCTTGTGATCAGACGATATCTCCAGCTTTTGTCGACTGTGCCGATATAGCCAGTAGCTGACGACCAAGGCCAAGAGCATCATCAACGAATGGAGCAACTTGGATGCCTGCGGGCTCACGATCGTTTGACCACCGTGTTGTCGATCATCAAAGCGTTACTCAATTCCGGAAGCGGAACATGACCATTGCGATACAAAACATTGTAAGCGCAAAACGGGATGATATGTCCGCTGGGCAACACGTGATGCGTGCAGCACTTCATGACTCGCCGTACATCAAAGTTGTATGCGTCCAAAAAAGAGGTGATTGTGATCCGCAGGAGTTGCTTGCTTCCAAGTTCCTTTTCGATCGCTTTGGCAAAGAAATCCTCGGCAATCCGAGCAGGAGATCCTAGGGAAACCAAGGCAGGCTCACTATCGACACAACCATTGGGCCCGCAGCAGGCATTGCGAGCCATGTAAAGCTGAGCCAGTCGTTTACCTTCATCCCGCGTAAAACTCAGACCGTTTGCCAACAGGTCCCGGTTGGCAGTCGCATCGATGAATCGTGTCAGGGGTACGAGTTGGCCCTCGTGCCGATAGCACATGGCCAAGACATGGCAGTTTGGATGCGCGCAAGGGAGCGGAAAGAAATCCGACTCGCTCAAACGCCCTTGCGACTGCTCGCAAAGCAGGCGGATGCAGTCCGGTGCGGTGATCCGGGATTCCAATTGCTCGGGCAAATAATGCCGACCTGAATACGTCGCCGGCTGGAGACTCAGTCCGCTGACCCAAGGCCTTTGGGATGCAAGTTCGAGCAATCCACCTAGCTGTCCTTCGTTGACTCCCGCTTGCAAGGTCGCCACCAAGGTGACGTTCAAGTCTGCCGCTCCAAGCCGATCGAGGGCTTGAAGTTTGGTCGCAAGAAGTGGCTGCCCTCTGAGTTTTTCAAAAACGAAGTCTTCGACCCCGTCCATTTGCAAGTAGATCTCAACGCGATGCTTATGTTCGGCGATCTTTTCAATCAGCTCTGTATCCTTGGCCAAGCGGATCCCATTGGTGTTGATCATCACGTAATGGATCGGCTGGGAAAGGGCATATTGAAGGATCTGCTCGAACTCAGGATGAAGCGTCGGCTCACCCCCCGAGAGCTGAAGCACATCGGGTTGGCCTTCGGCAGCTACCAGCGTATCGATCGCACGTTTGACATCGTCGAGCGACTTGTGCTTGAGCCCCGGTCGGCTATCGGCATAGCACATGCTGCAAGTCAGGTTGCAATTGTCGGTGATCTCCAATACCGCCACGCACGTGTGCTGCTCGTGGTCTGAGCACAGCCCGCAGTCCATCGGACAACCCTTCGATGGCTCCACCTGAGTGTGCCTCGGGAGGCGAGCCGGCAAGGCTGTATCGTAGCGATCGAACCAATTCCGATCGCTGCAGATGAAATCCTCTCGCAGTCCATGCTCGGGACACCGCTTGCGAAAGTACACCCGGTTCCCTTTGGCGATGATCTTGGCCTGCACCACACGCAAACACTCTGGGCAAAGGCTCTGGGTGCTTCCAAGAAACGTGTAAGAAGTCACGGGTTTTGAAGGTGCCATTATCGGTATTTGGGGATCCCAAGGATCAAAAGAAAAATGGAGATCGCAAGGGCCAGTAAGCCGCTGACGCTCACCGATAGCCACTCTAGCCCCGGCCCGCTAGGTCTTGCCGTCAGAGTGATCCCTAAGCACATACCGAAGAATGCAAACATGCCGCAAAGGACACATCCGCCTGAAAACACAAGTGAATACAACAAATAAAGCAGTCCGAAGCGTTGGCCACCAGGGTAAGTTTCCAAGCCGATCGCCTTGGCGATGGCTTGGCGATGGAGTCCTAGTCTGATCAAAGCAAGCGGGATAAGGACCACGAGTGACCAGCCAGCAAAGTAGATCAATCCCCAAGCCGGGTTCACGGACCAAAGGTTCGCATCGGAAAAACAAACTGCCGCGGTAAAGAGTCCCAGCAGTCCGATGGCGACCCAGTAGGAGGCATCGACCGGAGGTACCTGCTGGTCGAAATCGTCGTACCGAGACCCCTGCGTCGCTTCGGCCTGTGTCGCAGAGGATTCATCGGTAACATGAAATGCATAGGGATTGAAGGACGACTCATCCTCGTTCTTCGCGACTCCCGAGCTTCCTCGGTGGGAAACGTCAGGATCAGAACCAGCGCGGAACTCGAGAGGATTCTCTTCGGGGGGATTAGGTGTGTTCGATGATGTCATTTGGGCTCTGCGATCCTCGGCATCACTCCTGTCGTAGCTGTCGACTCGTGATCGAAGCGATCCAGTATAGCAATCCGGCCCGTTGGTCCGCAAGTTACCGCGAACCGCCTCGATCAACGATCGGAATCGCCGCAGTTCAAACAGCCATCGAGTACGACGAAAACAATTGTTTAACCCGCAGCCAACGGCGAGGATGTCGCTATTTTGCACTCATGTCGTGCTCAGCAACCCGACAAACCGCATGAGCTAGTCCTCGATCAAGCTTCGCTTGATCGAGGACTAGTGGATCTTGCAAAAGATCCGGCTGCTCCCCTCACACCTCACACCTCACACCTCACGTCCGCTCCATCCAACCGGTTGGCCCCCCTTCGCCCCCGGGCTTTGACGGGGGAGAGCGACCGTCTAGGGGAAAGGCAAGCGAGCCGATTCGAAAATCTGAAAGTTTTCGAATTCGCCCCCATGCTACTTGGGGGCTCTGCCCCCAAACCCCCGGGATTTTTCGAGGCATGGCGCCGAAAAATCAACTTATTGCTTGCGTACCAGCGCAGCACTACAATAAGCACCGCTGGATGAAACGCAACGGAGCTCGGTGGGGACACAACTCTGCTAGGGATAATTCAGTCGCCGATAAGTCAACTCTTATCGAGCACGTGAGCGGGTGCAGGCCGGTTGGAAACAACTGAGCCTGCAACGCTCTTTTTCTTTTCTCCCCATTTCGTTTCGTGTCTGACCATATCGTTGAGGATCGTCAGTAGCGTCCGCATGCATGCGACAAGCGCAAGCTTCTTCGGCTTACCGGATGCCACCAACTTGATGTAACGCTTCTTGATCACATCGTTCTTTTGGGTGGCAGCGAGCGTTGCCATATAGAGAACCCTGCGAACGCCGCCGCGACCACCGCGAGCCCGACGCCTCTCTTCGGATTTACCCGATTGCTTGATCATGGGTGCGACCCCAACGAGCTTTGCAATCTTCGTCCGTGAGATAGTCCCGAGTTCGGGTAGCTCGGCTACAAGCGTAGCGGTCATAACCGGTCCAACTCCCGGAACGCTGCGAATCACATCGATGCTGGGATTTGTTTTGGCTTGTTCATCCAACGCTTTGGAGATCCAAGAATCCACGGATTTCATCTGGGTTTGCAGAGATTTCAGCATCTCTTCGACAAACTCTTTGACCTGAGGATCATTGCTCTGACGAAGCCTGTTGTTCTCTTGGCTGATCAGCTGCAGCAGCTGCGTACGACGCCTCGTCAGAGCGATGAAATTACGCTCTTGGAGGGTTCGTGGTTTTGCGAGAGAAACCTTCACCTGCTGGCCGTAGAGCTGCAGTACCCTGGCATCGATCTTATCGGACTTCTCTAAAAAGCCGTGTCCTTTTGCGAAATCCCTAATGCGCGCCGGATTAGCAACGACCACATCGATTTTGGCATCGTGAAGCACGTCGACCAAAGTGTACTCTAAGCCTCCAGTAGCTTCGCAGACAACGAGTGTCTCGGAAGGTTTCTTGATGAGCTTGAGGATCTTTGATTTGATGGCATCGATCGAGTAATCGACCTCATGGGTGATCTTTGAATTCGAGTCTGCGATATCCAATCTTTCGGTGGAGATATCGATCCCAATCACTCTTTTGTAACTTTTCATCTTTTGTCCCATCCTAG
>QWPJ01000146.1 GCA_003671195.1 Planctomycetota bacterium | reverse complement strand
GGACAGACTGGAAGTCTATCCCACGGGTCGGTTCGATCGCATCGGTTGGGGCTCTATGGAGTTGACGGAAAGGGCAGGACAGACTGGAAGTCTATCCCACGGGTCGGTTCGATCGCTTGACCGTCTTGGTCAACGGGATACAACGATCGTTGTTCGATGAGTTTTTCACGCATGCGGATCAGTAAATTGTCGCGCTCTTTGGGCCGAGTCTCAGCCAAATCGGTTTGCTCGTAAGGATCTTTGCTCAGATCAAAAAGCTGCATCTGAGGCGAGGACTTTTCTGGCAAGTAGTGGTAGATGAGTTTCCAATCCCCTTGTCGAAATACGGTGAAATAATTGCTGCGGTGGGGGGCGTGCGGGAAATGCATTAAGAATTCTCGGTCTAACAAGACAGGTTCGCTGCTGGCGAAAATGGTTTTTAGCGAACTTCCGTCTACAATGTGCCCCGAAGGGATCTCGAGCTGGACTAGCTCAGCGATCGTTGGAAAGAGATCGTAGATCGCTCCCCAGCCTTTTCGGATCTGCCCCTGGGGGATCGGCAGGCGTTTCTGCCAAGGGTTCTGTTTGGAGGTTTGAGCCCAGGCGGCGATAAACGGCACCCGCATGCCTCCTTCGTAGTGCGATCCTTTCTTGCCTCGCAGGGGGGCAGAACTGGCCACCGCGTGGGGTTCCCCCAACGGTGCATCCGAACCGTTGTCACCTAAGAAAAATACAAGGGTGTTTTCGGCAATCCCCAGTTCGTCAAAGCAATCGAGCATTTTGCCGAGCGAATCGTCCATCCCCTGGACCAACGATGCAAACGCTAAGGCTTGTTTGGAAAACTTGCCAGTGGGATCCTCGGTAGGAAATCTAGCATCGGCTTGGAAGGGAGCATGGACGGCATAGTGGGCGAAATTCAAAAAGAAGGGTTTTTCCTGGCGCACGCTCTCTTGGACGTGTTTTATGGCTTCGCGTGTGAGCGCCTCGGTAAGGAAAATTTCTTGCCCATGGTATTCGTCCAAACCTGGGACAGCATGGGTTGGCTTGGGGACCTCGGCCCCGAAACTCTTGGTGCCGTAGTAACTGCCCGGTTGGCCGATCGATGAACCACCGACATTGATGTCAAAGCCCAGGTTGCGAGGATCGCTGCCGATGCTATCGCGGGGGCCAAAGTGCCCTTTGCCCACATGGATCGTGCGGTAGCCTGCTTGTTGCATCAACCGAGCTAGGGTAACGCTCGATGCATCGAGCCCTTTCCAGTTCCAGTCCGGCGGCCCCGATGGGCCGCGGTTGTTTGAGTCTGGGTTGATCCAAGTCGTGGTCCGATGCCGGGCGCTGTTCTGACCGCTCATGAGGGAAATCCGCGACGGCGAGCAGACGCTCATGGCATAGAACTCGCTGAGCCGAACCCCGCGTTTTGCTAATCGTTCCATGTTCGGCGTTCGGTACCATCGATTCAAAGGATGCTCGACCGCAGCGCCATCCTTGTCGATCAAAAACGGAACCGAGGTATCCATCAGGCCCATGTCGTCGACGAGGACAATCATGACATTGGGTTTCGAGTCCCCTTTCGAGCCCCCCTGGCCTGCCGCGTTTTCGGCATTGCTATCGGCCCTGCTATGAGCCCTGCTAAGCGTCGCCGCAATCGCAATCAGCAGCACGGCGCAGATCCGTGCAATTCTCAGCGGGTCTTGTAAGGTTTTCATAAGAACTTGTATCTCGAACGGTATTGGGCTCTACGCTCTACAGAGCGATTATTTCGCAAGATCGACGGTGTGGGGCTCGGCACCTTCGATCCATCGGTAACGGCAGTCGACTTGGAGGTTTTCGACCGTTTGCGTTTGACCGTTTGGCCAAGTGATTTCGAGGCGATCGAGCCGATCGGCTTGGCCGAGTCCGATGTGGAGCACTCGCTCGTTGGTTCCATAGAATCCGTCTCCGACGCTCGATGCGCAGATCCATTGCTCTTGACCTCGTGTTGCGCGGACGATTCCTCCGGTGGCATTGCGTTCGGAGCGAGTACCGACGAGTTCGATTTGCACGAAATGGTTCGTGCTTTTGGTGGAGTTTGCGAGCAAAGCGGTGGGTCGATCCAAGTGGGTCACGGCAAAATCGATCCGGCCATCTCGATTGAAATCCAAGGCGCTGAGCGATCGTCCGACGTTGTCGATGTCGAAGTAGTTGCCTGGGCTCGGGGAGCGTAGCCACTGGAATTTTCCTCTAATGTTTTTGAGCACTTGGGGGGGCATTTGCCAGGGTTCTATGTAGTCGATGTGTCCGTTGACGGCAAGGAAATCTAGCCATCCATCGTTGTCTAGATCGGTCAATTGGCATCCGAAGCTGAGCCATTCGAGGGTCGGTTCGCCGAGTTTGGCGAGCCGAGTCGCATCGGTGAACAAGCCCGGTTGGGTCTGACGGTAAAGGGTGCTGACCTCGTATCGAAAATTGGTGACGATCAGATCGAGTAGGCCATCACGATTTTGGTCACCGCAGGCGATACCCATCGAGGCCTGAGCGCGGCCGAGCAGATCGACTGCGACCCCCGATCGGATCGCGCACTGTTGTAGTTCTTGCGTTTGGTCCGATTGAGGGGTACTCAATAGAAGATGGTTCGGAGATACATCGTTGGCGAAGAAGACGTCGTTACCGGCTTTTTGGTCGAGGTTGGTGATCAGAGCCCCGAGGGCATAACCATCGACGAGAGACTCGAGCAGCTCGGAGTCGGCAAGTCTCCAGGTTCCATCCCCTTGATTCCAAAGGATGCGAGTTTTACCGGGGGTGAATCGTTTAGGATGGCAGAATACCGATTCGGGGCTTGAAGGGGTCGGGCATGTTCGGGTCAAGAAGTCCTGTCCGTCGATGTAGGCGCACTGGACGATATCGGGAAGCGAATCGCCGTTGAGATCGGCGGCTTGGATGGCGCTGTTCCAAATCGCCGTGCCGGTCGCTTGGGGCAAGTCCATGTGTTGGAAGGTTCCGTCTCCTTGGTTGCGAAACCATTTGATTTCACCGAGGTCGGCTGCGAGCAGATCGTCGAATCCGTCTTGGTCGAGGTCTGCGACCGCGGTTCCTTGGCCGTAGCCAAGATCCCCGATGCATGCTTGTTGTTCCACTGCGGTGAAGCGATCGCTTTGGATCGAGCGGAAGAGTTGTTTCGGCAGGTACCTCGGGGGTTGGCTCAAGGGTGAATCGCCGGCTTGGGAATAGAACAGATCAGGCCATCCGTCCTTGTCATAATCGATTGCAGAGACCCCACCCCCGAGTCCTTCGAGGGTCATCCAATGCGTTCGGCCTTTTGCGCCATTGTCGTATTGGGCGTCGAGTCCGAGGGACATCGCGACATCCTCGAGTCGTATGCTTGGGGATGCCTCAAGGGTCGTAGGGGTCGATGGTTCGGTAGCATCGGTCGATGCGATTTGTTGATTCTCTGGCAAAGGCCAAGTGCTGAGTGGAAGTTTCCCGAGGATTGCCGAGGTGTAGCTTTTGCCACTTTGGAGTTCCTTCTGGAGTGCGATCAATCGTTCGGGGAACGGTTGGTTGGATTCTGCAAGCGCGATGGCTTCCCATCCGAAGGCCAAGACCTGGTCGCCGAGATCTTCGTAGAGTTTGGCGATCTCGAAGAAGGCTTGGTCCTTGACGAGTCCACGTTGGATTTGGTTGGTAAGGTCTTTGATACGAACAAGTTTTCCGGATTGATCCCGGAGTTCCAAAGCCAATTCGGGGCGTTGCAAGTCCATCAAGCATTCCGAGAGGGACTGCATGGCGCCTAGGTGTCGACGGTCCAGCGCGATCGCTTCACTGAAACATCGAGCGGCCGTGTCGGCACGGTTTTGGAGCATCCAGTAGCGGCCGGCGATGTACCAGTATTCAGGATGGCGAGAGTGTCCCTCGGGTGGGTTTTGCAGCCACTGGCCGACGGCTTGGATTTCCCCGGTCTCCAGGAGGGATTCGCCGTACCATATCCAGGGTTCGAGGAGTTGCGGATGGGATTTGGTCCATTGGTCCAAGCGATCGATGCAGTCTTTCCATCGGTCGGCAAAGAGCAGGAGCCGGACCTGCCCGAGTTGGCTCATTGGGTCATCGGGAGCGAACTGCTCGAAGGCCGTCCGAAGGGTTTCTTGATCCTTGGGGTCTCGAAGGTCGACAAGGCTCATCAGATCTGGAGTTTTGAAGTCTCCGAGGCGAACGATACGATCGAGGACTTTTCCTGCATCCCAGCGTCGGCCTTGTGCGTGCAGAAGATCGACCAAGAGCCGCAGGGCCGGAATGGCTTTGGGGTATTCTTTGAGCAGACTTCGGAGTTTGGCCTCGGCACCAGGGAGATCCCCGGATTGGGCGAGCCACTCGGAGAGTTGACCGGTGGTGGCTGGACCGGCTTTGGGGTCGCTTGGATCTATTTGAGAGATCAGCTCGATTGCACCCGGGAGGTTTTTGCGGGCGGCCATGATTTGCGAGGCGAGGAAAAGAGCCGGAACGGATTTAGGCTGCTCGACGAGGAGTCCTTTGGAGATCGCCCAGGCCTCTTCGAGTTTTTTTTGTCCCAGGAGTGATTCCGCGTTTTTCAGGCGGACATCGAACGTCTCGCTTGGCGAGGTAGAGGTAGTCGAAGGGGTGGGTTTAGAGGGATTCGCATCGGGGGGGTTGCAGCCTGTCGCTAGGAGAAGCGATAGGAGGCTCAGAGTTGCTAATTGGATCGAGCGCGTTGGCAAAAGGCACTTGCTCATAATCATCCGGCGTTGCGTTGTTTATACTTCCAGACGTCTTGAATGATGTCGGCCAGCAGATAGCGAGGGGTGTATTCGATCGCTTTTTTGAGCCGAGCAAGGTCGGGCACGCGGCGTCGGATATCTTCAAAGTCTTCGTCGTAGGCATCGGTATAGGATTGGAACTCGATGGAAGTTTTCGGATTCACGATCGAGATGACTTGCTTGGCGACATCGAGGATCGAGACCGGAGAGTCGGATCCGATATTGTAGATTTGGCCGTAGCATTGGGGGTGCTGCATCAGCTCGGTGACCGCATAGACGACATCGTTGACGTGGGCAAAGCAGCGGGTTTGCTGGCCGTCGTCATGAACCATCAGGGGCTTGCCCTGCATGGCTGCTTCGACGAACCTGGGCAGGACCATGCCATAGGCACCCGACTGGCGGGGCCCGACGACGTTGAAGAAACGTCCTATAACGATTTTCATTTGGTGTTCTCGAACGCAAGCCATGCATAGGAATTCGTCGATGGCCTTGCTTGCTCCGTAACTCCACCGGGGTTTGGTCGTCGGGCCGAAGACCAGATCGTCCGATTCGTTCCAAATCGCTTTTGGGTTTTTTCCGTAGACTTCGCTGGTGCTGGCTAGGAACAGCGGGATGGGTTTGCCTGCCAGATGATGTCGGCGAAGCTCGTCGAGGAGGAGTTGTGTGGGATAGATGTTTCGGTGGATGGTCTGGGTCGGTTGCTTGGCGATCAGAGCCACGCCGACGGCGGCAGCTAGGTGGTAGACCGCGTCGACATCGTGGCAGGCTTCTTGCACACAGGCGGTTTTGCCGAGGTCGGAGTTGATGACGCGGAGGTTGGGATTGGATTCGAGGTGTTCGAGATTACGGCGATTGCCGGTGCTGAAATCGTCGACCACGACGACATGATCGCCTCGTTGAAGAAAATGTTCGGTAAGGTGCGAGCCGATGAAGCCGCCACCGCCTGTAACTAAGATGCGCATCGAGAGAGTCCGAAGCCTGATGTAAAAAAGGCAATTGGGCCAAAGTGGCTCCTGGGGTGTACTGCGATATTGTAACGTCAGTCCCCTGTTTGCAACGGGAAAAGTCCCCTTATCGCCCCTGGGTGTTAATCTGTGAGGGATTTGCGGCCTGTGCCGTCAAGGAGTGCGTCCTGAGGGGATTCGATTCAGGTCGCAGGCTCGGGCGTACCGAAGAACAAGGGGGTTTCTCGAACCACCATCGATTCGGTACATTATTTCTGTACATTATGCCGGGGCGATACTAGCGGTATTGCCGTCTGGGTCGAAACGCGCGAAGACCAACGCTTGGACCAACAAGGGAATGCTGGGTATGGTAAATCATCCGAATAGGAACGCTTTGAGCAAAGGTTTTGGGGGTCGTCCTGCCCGCCGGATGGTCGTGGCAGTTTTGGCCTCGTTGACCGTTTTCGGATCGGTATCGAATTTTGCCGAATTGGGTTTAGCACAAAATCGTCAACCGCCCGCCCGGCAGACTCCCAACGCGGGGCAACCTGGCAAGCCTAGTCCTCAGCCTAGCAAGCCTAGTTTTCAGCCACCTGGGGCTCCGAAGCCTGCGGCTCCGGTTCGCAAAATGAGCGAAGAGGAGAAGCGTAAGGAGCGGGTCCGAGCGTTGTTTGCCGACGCGGCCAACGCCCAAAACAATGGCGCTTATCCTTTGGCCCTCGAGCAATGGCAGAGGCTCATCAAGGAGTTTCCCGGCGACCCGTTGGCATCCAGTGCGCGATATTACTTGGGGCTTTGCTATCAGGAGCAATCGCCACCGGATTATACCAATGCGGTCGGTGCGTTTCGCAAATCGCTCGAGGACAAGGATCTCAAGGAGCAGGAAGAGGCATTGGTCAACCTCGGCTGGTGCTTGGTCCAATTGGGGAGCGACCCTCAAAATGAGTCCAAAGCTGCCTTGGCAGAAGCCTCGAAGGTATTCGCATCTTTTTTGGAAAAGTACCCTGATAGTCCATCGGTGGATCGAGCGATTTTTTATGCTGGGGAAGCCGAGTCGCGACTCGGCAATACCGAAAAGGCCGTGGGATTTTACAATCAGTTGGCACAGAACAAGAAGCTGACCAAATCGCCGTTGGTTCCCGAAGCGCTATTTGCGTTGGGCTTTTCCTATGAGGAGCTCAAGCAACCGAAACTTGCAAGTGAAAACTACGAGGCGCTGCTCGCCGGCCACAGCAAGCATCCATTGGTTCGCGATGCGAATGTTCGATTGGGCGAAATCGCCTTGCAGTTGGACAAGCCCGAACAAGCTGCCGCTAGGTACGAGCAGGTGATCGGCACTGCGGATTTCAAAAAGGCCCCGCTGGCCGATTATATTTACTCGCGGTACGCCTTTGCATTGGCCAAGTCTGGGCAGTATGCGAAGTCTTCCGAGGCCTACAAGCAGCTTGCAACGCTGTTTCCGAATTCGAAATATGCGCAAAACGCGTCGCTTTCGATGGCCCAAGCTTTAATGCGCGACAAAAAGTACGCTCAAGCTCGCGAGGCGTTTGTTCAAGTGCTCGGGTCGAAAGATTCCAAGGCGATTGAGGCAGCCCATTGGCTGTGCCAAATCGCGGTGCTTCAGAACCAAAAAGAACAAGTCGTTCCCATCGCTCGCGAAGCCTTGGAGTGGGCCACTCGGATTCCTGCCAAGGACCTAACTCCTGGGACGCGAAGCCAGATGGCTTTGCTTAAACTCGATTTGGCCGATGGGCTTTTTGCTACCGCAGAGGGCAAGGCCGAGGCCCGGAAGTTGTTCGAGCAGATCGCAGTCGAGTATGCCGACGAGCCGGTATCTCCACGGGCCACCTACAACGCGGCTTTTGCTGCGATGCAGATGGGGGATTTACCCGAGGCCTTGCGATGGGCCGAAGCTTTTGAGACTCGTTTTGCCGGCAGCGAGTTGATTCCTGACGTCGGGTATGTCCGCGCCGAATCCTTGTTGCAACGCGGCGAGCATCCGGCAGCCTCTGTGGCTTTCGAAAAGCTCGTGCAATCGGCCAAGGACCATCCTTCGAGAACGAATTGGGAATTGCGTGGAATCACAGCGACGTATCTTGCAGGGCAACCTGAAAAAGCCCTGGTTCGCATCGACGCGATTGTCAACGAGAGCAAGGATCCTTCGGTGAAGGCCGAAGCTCGATTCCTTCAAGGGGCTTGTCTGCTGAAGCTTAGCAAGCCCGACGAGTCGATCGCCGCGTTGGATCAATCGCTGCAACTGAGTTCGACATGGGGCCAGGCCGACGAGGTTCTACTGGTCTTGGCTCAGGCTCATGAGGCCAAACAGGACAAGGTCAAGGCCAAGGCGGTTTTAGAGAGGTTGCTCAAGGAGTTTCCGAAGTCCCGGTTCAAGACTCAGGCTGAGTTTCGGCTTGGACAGCTTTCGGCCCAGGCAGGTAAAACACAGGAGTCGATCGATTGGTACCAGCGAGTCATCGTTCAGAACACCGATACGAGCTTGCGAGATTTCGCAAAATTTGACACTGCTTATTTGTTGATTCAGCAGAATCAATATGCCCAGGCCCAGGAGTTGGTTCAGCAAGTGATCGATTCGACGAAGAATCCTGGGTTGGCACAAGAAGCGACCGTAGCCAATGCGATCTGCTTGCGTCAAACCGGAAAGCTTCAGGACTCGATCGGAGCCTTAACCAAACTTATTGAACAGAACCCGACCAAGGGGGCGATGGTCAAGGCCCTTTACGAGCTCGGAGTCGGTTTGGTTTCGGATTCTCAATTCGAACGTGCCGTGGCGATTTTCGATCGGATCGAACAAGAGTTCCCGGCTTATCCATTGATGGACCGTGTTCTCTTCGAGAGGGCTTGGGCACAGAAAGAGCTTGGGCAACTCGAGCAAGCCAACCGTTCTTTCCGTGCCATTGCCGAGAAGTATCCTGAGAGTCCAGTGGCTGCTGAATCCTATTTTCATGTTGGTCAAGCCGACTTCGACAACGCGAGCTTCGAAACGGCGGTCAAGGCTTACACGGTTGCAGCGAGCAAGTCTTCGAGCAAGGAATTGCAGGAGAAATCTCTCTACAAGATCGGCTTGTCGTTGTACCAACAGAAGCAGTATGAGGAATCGGCCAAGCGATTCAGCAAGCAGTTGGCGGAGTTTCCCAAAGGAGAATTATCGCTCGATGCTAGACTGATGATTGCCGAGTGTGCTTACAAGCTTCAGCAGTATGCATCGGCGATGATCCATTACGATTCGGCACGCAAAGCGCTCGAGAGCGCACAGGATCGCGTCGGGATCCAGGAACAAGTTCAATCGTTGATCTATTTGCATGGGGCCCAGACGGCAAGCGAGTTGAAAAAGTGGGCCGACGTCGAGGCTTGGGTCACCAAGATGGCCAAGGTGGTACCGGATTCAAATCTGTTGCCGATCGCTAGGTACGAACAAGCCGTGGCGTTGCAAAATTTGAAGAGGAACGAAGAGGCTTTGAAGCTTTTTGAGTCGATTGCCGAGGAGCAGCGAAACGAGCTTGGAGCTCGTTCGAGGTTCATGGAGGGAGAGTTGTGGTTTGCGCAGCAGGATTATGCCAAGGCTGTGCAGGTATTCCAGAAGGTCATGTATGGATTCGGGGGTACGCAAGCTCCTCAAGAGATTAAGAACTGGCAGGCCAGGAGTGCTTATGAAGCAGGTCGCTGTTCGGAGGTCTTGATTGGGGATTTGACAGGTGAGCGGCGACGAAAGGCGATCGACGCGGCTAAGAAGTTCTATGAGTTTTTGCTCAGTAACCATAGCGATCACGAGTTGGCCAAGCAGTCGCAGGACCGGATCGATGAGCTGTCCAAGGGGCAGTAGTCGGTGTCTTCCAGTGTAGAGCCATTGTCCCCAATGGCTTGGTCCGACGCGGAAGCGTCGGGGTCTTCGTTTTTTCGGCTGTTTGTCTTACTGGCTGCTGTGGCTTTAGGGTCTGATCGATTGGGGACAATCGATCTACCATGAAGAGGCGGCAGCATCGGGGTCTTCCAGTGTAGAGCCATTGTCCCCAATGGCTCGGTCCGACGCGAAAGCGTCGGTGTCCTCGGTTTTCGGCTGTTTAGTCTTACTGGTTGCGGTGGCTTCAGGGTCCGATCGATTGGGGACAATCGATCTACCAAGAAGAGGCGGCAGCATCGGGGTCTTCCAGTGTAGAGCCATTGTCCCCAATGGCTCGGTCCGACGCGGAAGCGTCGGGGTCTTCGGTTTTCGGCTGTTTTGTTTACTGGTTGATGTGGTTTGCAGGCTCCGATCGATTGGGGACAATCGATGGGCAACAAGGGGCGGTTAACGGGTCTGCTGGTTGCTTTGCGCCTAGACCGGGGTTAGATTAGAGTCCCCTGCCCCATCTAGGAGACCGGAATGAAGAATTCCCTATGCGTTTGGCTCTTTTCGGTTTGGTTTTGCCTACCTTCCTATGGCCAACCACCATCCGAATCGAACGAATTTGAACAGCATATCCGACCGCTTTTGGCCGAGTACTGCTACGAATGCCATTCGTCGGAATCCAAGTCGCTCCAGGGTGGCCTACGACTCGATACGCCTAATGGTATTCTTTTGGGTGGGGATAGCGGTCCGAGTGTAGTTGCCTCGAAGCCCGACGAGAGCTTGTTGATCCAAGCAGTCCGGTACCACGATCTGGATTCTGCGATGCCGCCGACAGGTAAGTTATCCGAGGAGCTCATCGTCAAACTTGAACTCTGGGTTCGTTCTGGAGCCTCGATGCCCAGCGACGAGCAAGCGGCCAAGGTTCAGCGAACGATCGATATCGAGGCGGGTCGCATGCATTGGTCGTTTGTACCCACCAAGCCGATGTCGAGCGAGTCGATCGATACAGTGGAATTGCGAAGTCCGACGGTGTTGATCGAGAATCGGATCGATCTACCGATCGCAAGAAAGCTGATCGAACTCGACTTGGTCGCGTCGGCCCAAGCGGACCGAAGGTCTCTTTTGCGACGGCTCAAGCTTGATTTGCTCGGTCTGCTCCCAAGCGACCAGGAGGTATCTTTGTTCGTCTCCGACCCGGCAGTCGATGCGTACGAGCGCCGCGTCGATGAGTATCTTGCGTCTGGCCACTACGGCGAGCGATGGGCTCGATACTGGCTCGATTTGGTTCGATATTGCGATACCATGGAGGAGTGGGCCGAGACGATCGGCCCTTCGTACCCTTACCGGGACTGGGTTGTCGACGCCTTGAATCGCGATGTGCCTTACGATCGTTTCGTGCAACTGCAACTAGCAGCAGATCAGATACCCGGTACCCCGGCTAGCGATCGTGCGGCATTGGGATTTCTTGGGCTGAGCCCATCGTATTGGAAGGAGTTGCAGTTACCCGTCGAGATCATCAAATCGATCGTATCGGATGAAGTCGAAGAGAGGGTCCATACCGTATCGAGTACTTTTCTGGGATTGAATCTAGCATGTGCGCGCTGCCATGACCACAAGTATGATCCGCTGACGCATAGCGACTACTATGCGATCGCTGGGGTGCTATCGAACAGCAAATCGACCGATGTGGCCTTGAGCGAGGGGGTCGATGCGGCTGAAGTGGTCCGGTCGCGTAAGTCGGTCAAAGCGCTCGATGCCGAGTTCGAGAAGCTTTCCAAGAGCGACAAGGAGGAGGACAAGCTTAAGGCGACAGAGATACGTCAAAAGATCGAACAGGCCAAATCGGTCGCCGGTTACGATTCGCTTTTGACCCCCGGAGTAGAGGATCTGCGACTCGAAGTTCGCCAGGCAGAGGGCGCTCATGGTAGCAGAATCGTTTTTGAGCGTGAGCTCAAGGATTCGGCGATCGAGATCCGAGGGAATCCCAACAAGCTAGGTGCGAGTGTTCCGAGGCGGTTCGTTTCGGTACTGACCCAACCAACGTCGGGGGTTCAAGGGTGGACCCAAGGCAGTGGTCGCTATGAGCTTGCACAGTCGATCACTGGCCAATCGCAGGATCTTGCGGCGCGTGTGATGGTCAATCGGATATGGAAGCATCATTTCGGTCGTGGGTTGGTCGATACACCGAGCGATTTTGGTAGGCAGGGTCAGGCTCCGACGCATCCGGAACTTTTGGACGATCTTGCGCATCGCTTCATCGAGCAGGGGTGGTCGATCAAATGGTTGCATCGAGAGATCCTTCTCTCGGCTGCTTATCAGCGTCGGCATGAATTGCCCAAATCGCAGGATTCCGATCTGCGTTACCTCTCGGCTTTTCCGAGCAGGGCCTTGGACGTCGAAGCTTGGCGGGACAGTCTCTTGCAGGTCACCGAAGGTTTGAGTTATCAGATCGGCGGTCCTTCGCAGGACCTTGGCAGCATGACCAATGCGAGGCGTACTCTTTACGGGCACGTCCGTCGGCGAGAAGTTTCGGATTTACTTCGGCTTTTCGATTTTCCTGACCCGCTTACCCATAGTCCAACTCGGATCCCGACGATCACTCCGCTTCAGCAATTGTACGTTCTGAATAGTCGTTTTGTGATCGAACGATCCGAGGCGCTGATTGCTCGTTTGGATCGCGAGGGCATCGACGATGTGCAAGAGCGGATTCGACAGTTGCACCGATGGCTTTATCAGAGAGAACCGACCGAGCGAGAGTTCGCAAGAATCCAGGAGTTCGTTCAAGACGCACCTGATCGATGGCAGCTTTTGGCACAAACACTATTGGCCAGCAACGAATTCTACTTTTGCAAATGAGAGAAGACCGGCAGATGAGGATCTCACAGGAGGGTATTGCGTCGGCCCTGACGCGTCGAGAGGCGTTGAAAACCACGGGTGCTGGACTTGGAATGTTGGCATTGGCAAATCTTTTGCCCAGAGAAAATCACGGGTCGATGGGTTCAACCGGCGCCGACTCGGCTGGGCAACTTGGAACGATGGCGCATTTCGCGCCGAAGGCCAAGCGGATCATCCATTTGTTCATGAACGGAGGGCCGTTTCAGGGTGATTTGTTCGATCCGAAACCAGCGTTGAACCAATTCGCTGGACAGAAACCCCAAGGTGCGGACTTGAGGACCGAACGGCCCACGGGTGCATTGATGCCCGTTCCGTTTGGATTTTGTCATCATGGTCAAAGCGGTTTGGAGATCAGCGAACTGCTCCCTTACACTTCCCAGTTTGCCGATGACTTATGTGTTGTCCGTTCGATGCACACCGACAATCCGAATCATGGTCCGGCTTTGTTCATGATGAACAACGGGACGATCACCCCGAATCGGCCGACTCTGGGCGCTTGGTTGTCCTATGGGTTGGGTTCTGAAAACGCTAATCTTCCTGAGTTTATCTCGCTGTGTCCTGGCCGACCCGTAAGATTCTCGGAGCTTTGGTCCAGTGGTTTTCTGCCAGCCAAGCATCAGGGAGTGTATGTCAATCATTCGAATCTCGATCCCAAGCAGATGATACCCTACTTGCAAAACAACAAGTGGAGCAGCGAAGCGCAAGCCGAGCAGTTGGAGTTGCTCAAGGATTTGAATCAACAAAGCGATGTTCGGGCAGGAGTTGACCCACAGCTAGAGTCTCGAATCCATGCGATGGAGACAGCTTTTCGGATGCAAATTGAGGCGGCCGAAGCCTTTGACATTCAGAAGGAGGCCGAATCGACGCGGGAGGCTTATGGCAAATCGCATTTCGCCAATGGCTGCTTGTTGGCTCGGCGGTTAGTAGAGCGAGGGGTTCGCACGGTGCAGGTTTACTATGGGAACGGTCAACCGTGGGATACGCATTCGAACCACAACGAATCGACACGAACCCTGTGTGAAGACATCGACCGTCCGGTGGCGGCATTGTTGAAGGATCTCAAGCAGCGCGGGATGCTCGATGACACGTTGGTGCTCTGGGGTGGTGAGTTTGGTAGGACTCCGACGACGGAGAATTCCGATGGCCGGGATCACAATCCTTGGGGGTTCACCGTTTGGATGGCAGGTGGTGGAGTGCGTGGCGGGATGGCCTATGGTGCTACCGATGATTTTGGGTTCCGCGCCATGCAGGACAAGGTTCACATACACGATCTTCATGCGACGATCTTGCACTTGATGGGCCTAGACCATACCCGATTGACTTATCGGCACGCAGGTCGCGACTATCGTTTGACGGACGTTGCGGGCAATGTAGTTAGGCCGATTCTGCGATGAGCGATGATCCGAGATCCGAGGCGCCCCCGAGTGTCCTTACGGGAGCCCCTGGGGAGTTGAATCGGGGGCTTGGGCTGCTTCAAGCGACGGGGCTGAACATCGCCAATATGGTGGGTATCGGGCCATTTATTACGATTCCGGCCTTCATCGCTGCGATGTCTGGGCCGCAAGCGATGATCGCTTGGGTACTCGCGGCGATATTGGTCTTGTGCGATGGCTTGGTGTGGAGTGAACTTGGAGCCGCGCTGCCTGGGAGCGGGGGTACCTATCATTTCCTCAAGCAGATTTACAGCAAGTATCGATGGGGCAGAATTCTACCGTTTCTGTTCATATGGCAGTTTATGGTCAGCGGCGCGATGGAGATGGCCTCGGGGTACATCGGGGCATTGAGTTATCTCGAATACGCCATGCCGGGGCTGGTCGAGCGATTCGGAACCATACCTGGTGGTACACGTTGGATTTTGGTGCTGGCGGTGGTGCTTATCACGCTTTTATTGTGTCGCCGGATCGAGAGTATCGGATGGATCGCGATACTGATGACCTGCGGAACGCTTTTGACTGTCGCTTTGGTGATTTTAAGCGGTTGGTGGTACATGGATTGGTCGAAGATCGACTTTCCCGAGAATGCGTTCCGATTGGACTCGCAGTTTGCTTCGGGGTTGGGAGCCGCCATGCTAATTGCGATCTATGACTACTTGGGGTACTACAATGTATGCCATTTAGGGGACGAGGTCCGTGAGCCGTCCAAGACGATTCCGCGTGCGGTGATGGGATCGGTCATCCTGATCGCATTGATTTACATGACGATGAATCTGTGCATTATTGGGGTCGTGCCATGGAGACAAGCCATGGAGTCGAAAAACATCGCGGCTGACTTCATGGAGACTCTCTATGGTAGGCCGTGGGCCGTCGCATTCACTTGGCTGATCCTGTGGACGGCTGCGGCGTGCATGTTTTCAATCACACTTGGGTACTCCAGGATTCCGTTTGCGGCGGCCCGCCAGGGGGACTTTTACGGGGTGTTTGGCAAGTTGCATCCCGAGGGGAGGTATCCCTGGGTTTCCCTCTTGGCTTTGGGGGTTCTGACTTCGTTGTTTTGTTTTTTGGATCTGACGACGGTGATCAGTGCGGCGGTTTGCGTTCGGATTGTGGTGCAGTTTCTCGGGCAGATCGTCGCGTTGCATATTGTTCGAACCACGCGGCCTGATATCCACTTGCCATTCCGGATGTGGTTTTACCCGATCCCGAGTTTGATTGCGGCAGTGGGTTGGGTGTTCGTGTTGGCAACGGCCGATCGCTTTGCCCTCCTGCTGAGTCTAGGGGTGGTCCTTTCGGGGCTTGGCGTGTATTCCTATTCGGGGATGGGTGCAAAGAGCCAACCCTAAGCGATCCTCGATACGCATCCATGCGACCCGCTTGATTCTGACCATCGAAGTCCATATAGTGCCGGCTCGAATGTGTTGTACCAACAGTCTTTGGACGATGGCTATCCATGAAAATCACCCGCATCGAAACGCTTGTATGTCATGCATCAGGCACTTTCGGACGACGCGCTGGATCGACAGACTCTTTGGCGATGGAAGGAGTTACTCGTCGAGCTCCCCTACAGGCACGACCTACCGACGATCGAGCAGACGACATCGCAGCGAGAGCATTGGCTTGCCGAAGAGTCGATCGCGCGCGCTGCGAACGATGAAATTCGTATCCGCGATTGCCGCGCGGAGGTCGAACAGCGAACGCGGCAGTTGACCCGTTTGAATAATTTGGTACCAGGACGTTCGTACCCGTTGAGGCTGCGGATCGGGATTATGGGGGATGCAGTGTGGATTTTTGTTCCAGGTGAGTTGTATCAAGTGTTTCAGCTTACCCTGCGTGAACGCTTTTCCGAGCACCCGGTC